>JASBUV010000024.1 GCA_030147705.1 Gammaproteobacteria bacterium | reverse complement strand
CTGATCGGCTGGAATGTCGTTAATTTCGATCTGCGCTGCTTGCAGAACTTTGCAGACCGCGCCGGAGTTGAGCTTGCCCTGGGACGGGATGGGCAGTCAGCCATCTGGCGACAGGCCAGGGACAACAAGGACCGTTTCTATGTGCTGGTACCTGGGCGAGCCGTTCTGGATGGTATCGAATTGCTCCGCTCTGCGACTTACAGTTTCGAAAATTTCTCGCTGGAGTATGTCGCGCAACAATTACTGCAGCGTGGCAAACTCATTGATGATGTTGATCAGCGTGGTGCCGAGATCACTACCCTGTTTCAGACCGATAAGCTGGCACTGTCACGCTACAATCTCGAAGACTGTCGTCTGGTCTGGGATATCTTCGAACAGGAGAACATGCTGGATTATGCAATCGAACGCAGCTTGCTCACTGGCCTGGAACTGGATCGCTATGGTGGCTCAGTAGCAGCGCTCGATTTCCTGTATCTGCCTCGCCTGCATCGCAAAGGCTATGTCGCTCCGGCTATCGGACAACAGCAAAGCGACAACATCAGTCCTGGTGGCTATGTCATGCAATCGGTACCGGGTATCCACGACTTCGTCGCCGTGCTGGATTTCAAGAGTCTGTATCCGAGTATTATCCGAACCTTTCATGTCGACCCGCTGGCTTTGATCGAAGGGCTTGCCAGTGATGCGGCGATACCGGGTTTCGATGGAGGTCAGTTCAGTCGCGAGGCGGCCATTCTCCCGGAACTCATTGAAACCCTGTGGCAGGCGCGAGACCGGGCCAAGCAGAAAGGCAACAAGGAGTTGTCACAGGCAATAAAAATAATCATGAACTCGTTTTATGGCGTGCTTGGTACGAGCGCTTGCCGATTTCTCGACACGCGACTGGTAAGCTCCATCACCAAACGTGGCCACCAGATTATCATCGAGAGCAAGGAGCAGATCGAGCAGCAAGGCTATCAAGTGATCTATGGAGATACTGACTCAGTATTCGTACTACTAGGTGATACGGACACTACTCTGACAATCGCCGAAGCAGAACGTCGAGCCAGCGCACTGGCGGCGCAGCTGAACGATTGGTGGCGCGAGAAGCTGATGAGTGAGTATGGCATTAGCAGCCATCTGGAGATGGAATACGAAACCCTGTTCACGCGTTTTCTTATGCCGACCGTGCGCGGCTCGGATGCGGGGAGCAAGAAACGTTATGCAGGCATGATCGCCTCTGGAGAGATGATCTTCAAAGGTCTGGAATCAGTACGCAGCGACTGGTCGCCATTGGCTCGAACATTCCAGCAGGAACTTTATCGTCGCATCTTTGTAGGCGAGCCCTATGACGACTACGTACAGGATATTATTCACAAGCTGCGCCAGGGCCACTATGAGCATGAGCTCGTGCTGCGCAAACGCTTGCGAAGACGCCTGGAACAATACGTGAAGAACGTACCGCCTCATGTACAGGCTGCGCGTAAAGCAGAGCACATTCGGCAGGAACGCAACCTGCCGGCATTGTATGAATCAGGCGGTTGGATAGAATACCTGATGACAGTGAATGGGCCCGAGCCACGCCAATATCGGCGTTCCCCGATCGATTACGATTTCTATATTGAGAAACAGCTGGCGCCGATCGCTGATGCGATTCTGGTCTTTGAAGGCGCCTCGCTGGATGAATTGCTGACCCAGCAAATCGGCTTGTTCTAGCGCGATTTACTCTTGGCTGCGAATCAAGGACACTCTGTTTACAGCACACAGGAAGCAATCAACAACTCCAGGATCAAGGATTAACGAGAGGTAATTATGACAACGTATCTGGTACTGACAGCAATCGGTGACGACCGCCCCGGATTGGTGGAATCACTGTCTGAGAAGGTGGCGGACAATGGCGGCAACTGGCTGGAAAGTAGCATGTCGCAACTTGCGGGCAAGTTCGCTGGCATATTGCGTGTCTCGGTTGCGGATCAACAGGCGGACGCTTTGATCGCCGAGTTGGAGACGTTGAAAGACCGCCTCAAACTTGTCATCGAAAAAGTCGATATCGAGCAGCCACTGGAGAAGCCGAAAACAGTGTCACTTTCGCTCGTGGGCAATGACCGGGCAGGAATCGTAAAAGAGATTTCCCACGCGCTCGCCAATTTGGCAGTGAACGTCGAAGAGCTGAACACCGAATGCGAGCCTGCACCGATGAGCAGTGAGATTCTCTTTAAATGCGAAGCAGTGTTACGAGTACCGGCTGAGGTGACTCTCGATCAGCTGCAGGACGCGCTGGAACAACTCGCCGATGATTTGATGGTAGAACTGGATTCCGGCATCACCGGGTAACGCTGCTCAGACTCCCTGAAGCTGTCGATCGATGCGACTGAAGTAATCGATCATGTTGGTGAGCAGATTGATACATTCCACAATTTCAAATTCTGTATCGAGAATTTCCTCGGGTGTCTGTGGTACTTCCAGAGAACTGTACAACACCACAAGACACTCCTTGCTGGCATCGAAATTCTGATAAAACAGTTCGTTGAAGTCGTCAGAGAGTTCGCCAAATATCGCGGCGAGTCGCACACCGTCACTCGTGTTGGTATCCAGTAGCAATTGTTCAATGCTGGTGATGTAGGAAACTATGGCGCGTTGCGTTTCCCCACTGAATCGGGATTGCAGGCTGTCGACATAATCACCATTCAAAAGCGGATAGAGAGAGCGCACCAGCAGTTCTTCAGTCAGCATGGCATTGATCGCCGTGAGCAACTGACTGACAAGCACCGCGGAATCCGTTGCGTCGATGCGCTGCTGATAGTTCTGGATTCCTTCAGACCAAATCTGATAGGTAGCTTCGAAGTCGGTGAGCAAGCTATCGGTCGTCACTTGCAGTAGCTGTCGGCGTCGATTCCTCGGCAGTTGTTGCAGGGTCAGGCCTGCCTCGATGTGGCCCTCGGTCAGCGCTGTCACCTGCCGGAAGTCATCGACGTTTCTGCTCAGTGGCGCTTCGCCCCAAAGCAGAAATTCCAGCACGTGAAATCCCATCGCCGCTTCGGCCAGATCGAATTGTCCGTGTAGTTCAACCAGAGTTCTTCGATCGAGTGGCACGCTGGGGTCGAAGACCAGACCGCTGTCAGGATAGTTGTCAACCGCGTCGAGATAGCCAGGTAAAATCGGCCATTGGTTAATACGGAAATCAAGGTCGACCAGATTGAGATAGGCTTGTTGCGGCAGAACCAATTCTGCGAAATAGCGATGCAGCAGGGTTGCTTCATAAGCGCTGTAGGCGTCCAGCCAGGCGGACTGCGCTGCGGCCAGAGACTCGTTGTTCGGGGTATCGAGCAGCCCAGTAACTGCTGCAGAAAAATCCTGAAGCATTCCGCGCGACGTGACGAAATCGGCATCTGCCTGTTCAAGATAGGTTGCGAGCAATTCGCGCACTGCTGTTTCTTGTTGCGGATCGAGAACACCAGAAATTTGAGCGAGAGATTGTGCAGCTGAATTTGTCGGGAACGCACCGCGATCATCTTGCCCGGATGAGGCAGACTCACCACAACTGACCAACACGAGACAACACAGAAGGACTAGCCCCGCCAGGTATTCATTGACTCCGGTTTTCGCTTGCACGTTCATGTTGGCAATTGCATGTGTTTGCATCAGGCACGCAGGCTGATCGCTTGCCAGTCGCGTTGCTGGGCAATCGTGAGCAGCTTCTCATCACCATCGACTACCACCGCTTCGCTCGCTGCCTCCAATAGCGGCAAGTCGTTACTGGAATCGCTGTAGAAGATGCTATTGGCCAGCGACAGCTGATCACTCCGTGCTCTCTCGTCCGATTCCAGCCAGGCCTGAAGGCGCTCAACCTTACCGCCCTGAAAGCAGGGAATGCCGGCAATCTCACCGGTGATCTTGCCATCGCGCTCGACCAGGTCCGTCGCGATGAGTTGGTCGACTTCATAGGCTGCAGCGATCGGAGTGGTCAGAAACGCATTGGTCGCCGTGATAATGAGGCAGAAATCACCCTTGTCTTTGTGTGACTTGAGCAAGGCCAGTGAAGCTGGCGTCATCATCGGCGCTATATATTGAGCGAAATAGCGCTCACGCAGTTCCCTTTGTTCCGCACTGCTCATGTCCAGCACCGCGCCCAATGTGAACTTCACATAGGCATCGATATCCAGATCGCCACGCTTGTAATCCGCGTAGAACGCATCGTTCTGGCGTGCATGGGTATCAGCATCGACAAGCCCTTCTGCGATCAGGAATTCGCCCCAGGCATGGTCGCTATCTCCCGCCAGCAGGGTGTTATCGAGGTCGAACAGGGCAAGACGGCGGCTCATGGGGTACTCACTTTTCACGATTGCTGGGCAGATTGGAAGGCTTGCTGCCAAAAGCGCCAATTATAGCGCTCCCCCGGGTTTTGGTGCAGATGCCAGCGTGCCCGAAAACGCGCTATCGAACCACCTATATATGGCTAACATATTGAATTTACTAAATAAAGAAGTTATTGGGCTGCGTATTTTCTCTGCTATTTCATGGCGCTGAGAAACATTTATGGGGTATATTTGTCCAATTACGTTAGCAAAAGGGAGCGTGCCAATTGCGGCTCCCAAGAATTAGAGATGATAGATTCAGAAGGATATCGGCCCAATGTCGGCATTGTGATCTGCAATGGCGAAGGCAAGTTATTGTGGGCCAAGCGAATTGGACAGAAGGCGTGGCAGTTCCCGCAGGGCGGTATCAAGGCCAACGAATCGATCGAGGATGCCCTCTACAGGGAGCTCGATGAAGAAGTCGGCTTGAGTGCTGATGATGTACGCATTCTGTATAGCACCAACGATTGGTTACGTTATCGCTTGCCCAAGAATTTTATTCGCTACCATCGCGATCCGCTCTGTATCGGGCAGAAGCAAAAATGGTTTTTGTTGAGCCTGGAGTGTGATGACAGCCGTGTCGAACTGACGAAATCGGGAGAACCGGAATTTGATGACTGGCGCTGGGTGAGCTACTGGTATCCCATCAATCAGGTCATCGAGTTCAAACGCGATGTCTATCGGCAGGCGCTGAAAGAGTTGGTTAATCCTCTCAACGAGTATGTCAGAAACAACTAACCTGGCCGTAGAGCACAGGGCTTTCTGAGTTCAAGCCACTACAACAAGAGGCTCTTGTCAGGACGACGAGAATCTCGAGTGCGGCTCACAGACTGGGCGGATGTCCAGAGCGGTTAACTACCACCGCCGGCCGCAAGAGGGTGGCAGCTCGCGAGAGCGAGCCCAATTGAGAGGAGCGTGTGCACTGTATTCAGTTGCGCACAACGCGAACAAACAGAATTAGAATGACAAGGGACTAAGGGCGAGAATGCTTGAACAACTCCGTAGCATAGTTCAAGAAGTCAACGCGGCGGCTGATCTTCAGTCGGCGTTGAACATTATTGTACGCCGAGTCCGCAATACCCTGGGCACACAGGTGTGCTCTATCTATCTTCTCGATAAAGACATCAACAGCCACGTGTTGATGGCTTCCGAAGGTTTACGCCAGGAAGCAGTGGGCCACGTAAAACTCGAAGTCGGCGAAGGACTGGTTGGACTGGTGGCCAAGCATGCCGAGCCCATCAACCTGCAAGACGCCTCGCTCCACCCCAGTTTCCACTATCTGCAAGAAACCGGCGAGGAAGAGTTTCACGCCTTCCTCGGTGTGCCGATCATTCACCATCGTGCGGTACTCGGGGTTCTCGTCGTGCAGTACAAAGAGAAGCGGCGCTTCGACGAAGGTGAAGAAGCCTTTCTGGTTACGCTTTCTGCACAGCTTGCTGCGATCATTGCCCATGCCGAGGCGACCGGGGCGATCGAAGGTCTCTCGCCTTCCGGACACAAAACATCCGACACGGTATTCGCCGGTGTCTCCGGTTCATCCGGCGTGGCCATTGGCCGTGTTGTGGTGGTGTTTCCCCATGCCGATCTCAGCCAGATTCCGCGCCGACCCGCCCAGGACATCGACAAGGAAATCGAATACTTCAACAAGGCACTCGATGAAGTGCGTGAAGACATTCGCGAACTGCACGGCAAACTCGCAGGGCGTGTCGCCGAAGAAGAGCGCCAGCTCTTCGAAGCTTATCTGCACATGCTGGACGATACGGCACTCGGTAACGAGGTCGTGGAAAAAATTCGCCAGGGCAACTGGGCGCAAGGGGCGCTGGCCTACGTCGCCAACGAACACGTGCGTCGTTTCGAATCGATGAACGATGA
>JASBUV010000006.1 GCA_030147705.1 Gammaproteobacteria bacterium | reverse complement strand
GGTAGCGAACTCGTGCTGAAGCCAAGTTCGCGTAGCTCCGAAGCGAAGAGGGCAGCTAATTCATCGACCCCAGCTTTGTTGAGACTCCCCGTATTGATATTGGTGATCCGCTCAAGCAAACCGATCATCTCAGCCTCTTGTGCCTGAACCCAGTCAACCAGCTGTTGTTCTTCGCTGCTGATGGCTGGCTCAACTTGTGCAGATGTCAGTGACCAGGGCAGCAAGGACAGGGAGGCAAGTAATAGAGATTTCCGGATGTGGTCCCGAATGGCAAAGGTTCTGAAGTTCATGGATCTGATTTCCCGTAAGCTCTGCTAAAGGTTTTCAATACAAACTCAGAGGGATCGGATGCGTCGCACACTGAACCGGTATTGAGCACTCTTATGCTCACAATGCGTTATTTGGAAGACTGATAAACTAGCATGGTATTTGCCATCCGTGCCAATGCTTGCCGCGTTGAAGTCGGCTTCGGGTCAAGCTGATGTCACCTTGTCGTCAACCTGAAGAAGCGTCTATGCGAGGAAGAGTCACTCTGAAGTCATGCCGAGGCCTCCTTCAGCTCTCCCTCTAGCTTTCTCTCTAACTCCTCCTCTGACTCCCTCTTGAGTCAAGCTTGCGTCGCGTCTGCTCATGCCAGAGTCATGGTCAGTCAACCAGTGGTCAATTGAGGGTCAACTATCGGTCAACCACTGGTCAAGCAAAGTCAACCACGGGTCACGCAATTTCAAGCATGCGTCAACCATGCGACAACCGTGCGTCAACCAGTGGTCATGGGAAGTTCACGATTGGTCATGGAGAGTCAACCATGGGTCATGCAAGAGTCACCGCCAGATCTGGTCCGCGCCTGTACTAACGATTCGGTCCAGAAATCCGACCAGCGAGCCAGTGTTGTCGTTGTAATTAAACAATGCTGGCTTATAATGCCACCTCCATGAATTCTCCCGCCCCCGCAATACTGACAGTCACCGGCCTGAGTAAAACCTACTCCGGTGGTTTTCAAGCGCTCAAAGCAATCGACCTGGAAATCCAACAGGGCGAAATTCTCGCTTTGCTGGGGCCCAATGGGGCAGGTAAGACCACGTTGATCTCCACCATTTGCGGTATTGTGACCCCCAGTACGGGTCAGGTGTCAGTCAATGGTTACGATATTATCAAGGACTACCGCCAGACCCGTTCCATGATTGGGCTGGTTCCACAAGAGCTGCATACCGACTCATTCGAATCGGTCTGGAACACCGTTTCCTTCAGTCGCGGACTCTTTGGCAAAGCCCCAGATCCCGCCTATATCGAAAAAGTACTGAAATCGCTTTCGTTATGGGACAAAAAGGACAACATGATCATGACGCTCTCTGGAGGCATGAAGCGCAGGGTGCTTATCGCCAAGGCATTGTCCCATGAGCCAACAGTGCTTTTTCTGGATGAACCGACCGCCGGCGTCGATGTCGAGTTGCGCAAGGACATGTGGAATATCGTCCGCAAGCTCAAGTCGGAAGGGGTAACCATAATCCTCACTACGCACTACATCGAGGAAGCTGAAGAGATAGCCGATCGCATCGGTGTGATCAATAAAGGCGAGTTGATCCTGATAGAAGAAAAGCAAAGCCTGATGCAGAAGCTCGGCAAGAAACAGCTGATTCTTGATCTGGTGTCTCCAATCAGCTCAGTTCCAGAGGCATTGTCAGGTTATCAATTGGAGATGAACGAAGAGGGAAGCAAGCTCATCTACACATTCGATACCCAGGGAGAGCGAACCGGTATTACCTCGTTGCTTGATGATCTGAAGAGTGCGGGTATTGGTTTCCATGATCTGAATACAACGCAAAGCTCACTGGAGGAAATCTTCGTAAGCCTTGTGAGTGATGCAGCCACGGAGCAGCCAACGGCATGAACGTTCACGGCATATTGGCAATTTATCGATTCGAGATGGCACGCACTCGCCGCACCTTGCTACAGAGTATTGTGGCGCCTGTGATTACAACGTCTCTCTATTTCATTGTGTTCGGTGCAGCCATTGGCTCGCGCATTCAGGAAGTCGGCGGAATTGGCTATGGCGCGTTCATTGTTCCCGGGCTGATCATGTTGAACCTGCTCACGCATAGTATTTCCAATGCGTCTTTCGGCATCTATTTTCCGAAGTTTGTAGGCACCATCTACGAAATGCTGTCCGCACCGATCTCTACCATCGAGGTAGTGCTTGGCTATGTCGGCGCCGCAGCCACCAAGTCCTTGATCCTCGGCTTGATCATTCTGGCCACTGCAGCGTTCTTCATCGATTTGCAGATCGCCCATCCCTTCGTCATGCTGCTGTTCATCGTGCTGACGTCGCTGTCTTTCTCGTTGCTCGGTTTCATTCTCGGTATCTGGGCCGACAATTTCGAGAAGCTCTCGGTGGTGCCGATGCTGGTGGTCACGCCGCTGGTCTTTCTGGGTGGAAGCTTTTATTCCACTGATATGCTGCCGCCGTTCTGGCAATCCATCTCGCTCATGAATCCGGTTCTCTATCTCGTCAGTGGGCTACGCTGGAGTTTCTACGAAATCGCCGAAGTGGACGTGTGGGTCAGCATGGCCAGCATTATCGGGTTTCTGCTGCTCTGTCTGGGCATCGTCGTTTACATCTTCAAAACGGGCTACAAGCTCCGCAGCTAGCAGCTCCGATCCCGGATACGCTACTCTCAGATAAACTGTGCTCAGCCAAAAGGCTTGCAATTAAAAATAGACTGGTCTATTATTTCCCTCATGGCCCGAGTACGAGATGAGCAAAAGTTCAACGAATGTCGCGATTCTCTGCTCGCAGTGGGGCAGGAGCTGTTCATCAATAGCAGCTTCAATAGTGTCGGGCTGAACGACATCTTGCGTGAAGCCGGCATCCCCAAAGGGTCGTTCTATCACTATTTCGCCAGCAAGGAAGATTTTGGCCTGCAAGTAGTCGAGCACTACGCACGGCAAAACCTGGCAGAACTCGAGGAAGTCTTGTCCGATTCGACCCTCACCAGGTATGAGCAGCTCAAGACGTTCTTCTCACGCAATATTCAGCACTTTGACACGATTGAATTTTGTCAGGGCTGTTTGATGGCCAATCTCTCCCAGGAGTTGGCAGATGTGAATGAGAAGCTGCGCTGCAGAATCAACGAACTGTCTGCACTGGTAGTCAACCGCATCGCAGAGTGTCTCGAAGACATGGATACGAGTGAGTTGAGCCTGGGGCACCTGAGTTCCCAGGAAGCAGCTCAGGTTTTGATGAATTCCTGGCAAGGCGCGGTAATGAAGATGAAGCTGGAGAAGAATCGCTCGGCACTGGAAGTGTTCATGAAATTCTTCTTCAGGCAGTAAAAAAATTTACCTGTAAATTAATAGACCGGTCTAATAATTACAGTTTTGAGGAATTTCGGGTTTACGCGAGATTTGTGAATTCCCACATGAACGGTATGAACTAAGGCGTTGTTCTGGCGCGGAAAAGCATCGAATCAGATGCAAGTTGAACAGATTTCTGACTCTTGGAAATGCCCCATAAAAGTGCGTGAAAGCCGCATGAACAGGGGCTTTGAGCGAAATTGCCAAAAACGCAAAAAAGTTAAAAAAGCACGTTAAGTAAAGAACCAGCAAGACGTAGTTAATCATAGGGTGGCAGTGGTCGCTTCACCCGTGACAACGCATCAACCGATGTACGCATCGGACAGGTTCTTTCCTCGGAAGTCCAACAGTGACCAGTTTGGAGAACGCGGATGTCAAATTGCACGAGCCGAATATCCTATCGATGGATAGCGCCTCTCCTTGAATTGCCAGTGCGTTACGTGCTGAGTCCCCGCGGCACAGCATTGGCAATTTTTTTTCTTTACCTCAGCCTGAGCGTTTCGACGGTCGCGGCTGCCGAGATTGATCCGCTCGAGGAATTCAATCGCCCGACACATGCGTTCAACCAGTTTGTTGACCGCTTGTTCGTCAAGCCGATTGCCACCACGTATCGCAATCTCACTCCCCGCTTCGTCAAGCGCGGGGTATCCAACTTCTTTTCCAATCTGGATGATGTGCAGGTCGCGGCTAACGATATATTGCGTCTCGACTTGCCCGCAGCAGCAACTACCTTTGGGCGGCTGGCTGTAAACAGCACAGTCGGGGTGGGCGGTCTCGTCGAAGTTGCCTCTCCGGTTTTCGGGTTGAGAAAGACACAACAGGATTTCGGTCTGACTCTCGCACACTATGGGGTATCTTCCGGTCCGTATGTGGTGCTGCCCTTGCTCGGACCCAGTACCGTGCGTGATGCGTTCGGTCTGGGTATCGATACGCTGATTGATCCACTAAACTCCGTGGACGATATCGCAACCCGAAACGGCTTGCGCATCGCACAGGTGACCAGCTATCGGGCGTCTGTTCTGACCTTTGATGATCTGGTTATCGGTGACAACTATCTGTTCTATCGCGAGGCTTACCTGCAGCGGCGAGAAGCAGCTTCAGGCGCTTCTGCGTTACTTGGCTTTTCGTTCGGCATGGAAGACGAGGGCGCGACGCCCGTTTACGACGATGGATTCGAAGACGGCTTCAGCAGTGACTTTGGTGGCCTGGCTATAGAAGGCGTAGAGTCGCACTAACTGTCTTCCCCG
>JASBUV010000277.1 GCA_030147705.1 Gammaproteobacteria bacterium | reverse complement strand
CTACGCCGGGTCTACGAAATTGCCTGACGACAATAGCAAGTGGGAACCACCTGACTCCATCCCGAACTCAGTAGTGAAACCGCTTAGCGCCGATGGTAGTGTGGGGCTTCCCCATGTGAGAGTAGGTCATTGTCAGGCATCCAAACCAAAGCCCGATCACTTCCGAGTGGTCGGGCTTTTTTGTTATAGATGAGAAAGACGAAAAATAAGAAATTGACTTCGCTCTTATCAAAAGGGGCCGGCTGACAATCGGCAGGACAGTAGTGATACTGTCACTTTGTTCACTTGCGTATAGGAGGTTTTATGAAATGCCACAATACATTTCGACTTACGCAATGGCGTGCGCGACACAGCCAGAACATCCCGTATATTGTTTACGGCCTTCTGTTGTAAGCGTTGCTACCCGCTGGTTTCTGGAAAATTTTCCAGGCCGAACTCTCTTTGCAGTCAAAACCAATCCCCATTTCGTTCCAGTAGTGGCCGAAGCGGGACTGGCGCATTTTGATGTAGCTTCTCTCGCCGAGATCGAACTGGTTGCTGATAAGGCGCCTGGCGCTCGCATGTCGTTTATGCATCCGGTCAAGAGCCGGCTTGCTATCCGTCGTGCGTACTTCGAATTCGGTATTCGCGACTTTTCACTGGACTCGGAAGACGAACTCGACAAGATCCTCGAGGAAACGAACGCTGCAACAGATCTCAATCTGTTCGTGCGCCTGAGCGTATCCAACCGACATTCTTGTATGAGTCTTGCCGGCAAGTTTGGCATCTCGGGCGATGCGGCGTCGCGTCTCTTGTTACGCGCGCGTCAGGTATCTGATGGCCTGGGTATCTGCTTTCATGCAGGTTCACAGCTCATGCATCCGAATGCCTATACAGTCGCTATGGAAGAGGTTGCTCAGGTCATTCGCCGTGCAGGTGTGATTATCGATTTCCTGGATGTGGGTGGGGGCTTTCCTTCTATCTATCCAGGCATGAATCCGCCACCGCTGCGTGACTTCGTCGAAGCGATCGATGCTGCCTTCGAAGAAATGCCAGTCAGTGAGACTTGTGAGCTCTGGTGTGAGCCAGGTCGTGCGTTGGTTGCTGAGGCTGCTTCCCTGCTCGTGCGTGTAGAGCTACGCAAAGGCGATAGCTTGTACATCAACGATGGGGTTTACGGTGGGCTGTTTGATGCCGGCCAGCCTGAATTTGTCTATCCGGTACAGCTAATCGGTCCGGCAAATGCGAACAGTGCAAAACTTCGAGAATTCAGATTTTTCGGCCCCACCTGCGACAGCATGGACTATATGCCAGGGCCGTTTGTGTTGCCGGATGCGATAGGTGAGGGCGACTACATTGAGATCGGAGGTCTCGGTGCGTACAGTATGCAATTACGTACTGAATTTAACGGTTTTCATCAGATGCAGTGTGTCGAAGTGCAGGATGAGCCATTGCTGTCTTTATACGGTTTGACTCGCAAGCAGAGCGCCAAAGGTAGCGATCCATTACAGACAGGTTGGGAACAGGAAAGCGTTCCAGGAGAAAATTCATGAGTCAGTCACAAGCGAAGCCTCAACAGAATCGCAAGCAGGCGCTGCTGCACACTGAAGTAGAGCACATCGATATCAAATCTTTCGATGCGCGCCCGATCATTGAGGCAATGGACAAAATGTCTTTCACATCGAGAGATCTCGGTCGTGCAACAGACATTTACAACGAGATGCTGGCTGATAAGTCTTGCAGCGTAATTCTGACACTTGCTGGGTCTACTTCGGCTGGTGGTTGCATGCAGCTCTATACGGATCTCGTCGAGCACAACATGGTCGATGCGATTGTGGCGACTGGCGCTTCAATCGTCGATATGGATTTTTTCGAAGCGTTGGGGTTCAAGCACTACCACGGTAGCGCTGATATGGATGATCGCGATCTGCGCGATTTGTATATCGACAGAATCTACGACACGCTAATCGATGAAGAGCAGCTTCAATCCTGCGATCACGCCATTGCTGATATTGCGGATACATTGGAAGCCCGACCCTATTCATCGCGCGAATTTATTCGCGAGATGGGTCGCTGGTGCGTGGACAATGCTGTGAAGCACAACAGCCTGATCGAAACTGCCTACAAGCATGACGTCCCGATTTTCTGCCCGGCCTTCACCGACTCCAGTGCCGGTTTTGGATTGGTATTGCATCAAGTGCGTTCACCAGAGAAACACATGACGCTGGATTCCATCAAGGACTTCCGCGAGCTCACTGATGTGAAGATCAAGGCTGGCACAACAGGTCTGTTGATGGTTGGCGGCGGCGTGCCAAAGAACTTCACGCAAGACACTGTGGTGTGTGCTGAGATTCTTGGCAAGGAAGTGGACATGCACAAATATGCAGTTCAGATCACAGTCGCTGATCCTCGTGACGGTGCCTGCTCCAGCTCCACGTTGAAAGAAGCCTGCTCATGGGGCAAGGTTGATATCGCACGCGAGCAGATGGTGTATGCGGAAGCATCCAGTGTCATGCCACTGCTGGCCAGTGATGCGTGGCATCGTGGCCATTGGAAGAACCGCACTCGCCGCCAATTCAGCAAACTTTTCGATTGATTGCTGACTGATGAATTATCTTGATTCTGAACAAGGGTTCCTCGGCCTTGAGGCCGAGGACACTGTCTCTGTCGAGCAGGCCAAAGCCGTCATAGTGCCCTTTGGCCTCGAACAGTCAGTCAGCTATGGCGGTGGCACCGCACTCGGCCCGAAGGCTATTGTTGCGGCATCCCATCAGGTTGAGCTATTCGATGAGGAATTCTGGCGCGAGGCTTACCGCGATTATGGCGTGGCGACGCTGGCGTTTCCCGAGATAGCTGGCGATATTCCGCAAGCCCTCGATCAATTGGAGGCAACGACCAAAGCGCTCCTCGAGCAAGACAAGTTTCCGCTGATTCTCGGCGGCGAGCATAGCCTCACTGCAGGCTCAATTCGTCCGTTCGTAGAGCGGTATCCTGATCTGGCCATTCTGCATTTTGATGCACATGCTGACTTGCGTGATGGTTACGACGGAGAGCACTACTCACATGCGGCTGCTCTGCGCCGTGTAATGGATTTCCCGATTGATACCCTGAT
>JASBUV010000252.1 GCA_030147705.1 Gammaproteobacteria bacterium | reverse complement strand
AAGGCCGCACCAGCAACCATCGCCGCACTTCTCCGGCGGGTTACGATTGCTGACTAGCGGTATTAACCTCAGCTTGCGCAGTGTCTTGCTGAGTGCCTGCGGTGAGCTTTAGCCACAGCGGTTGCAGCCAGACTCTGATGACCAATATCGCCAGCAACACGCCAAGCAATTGTCGCCAGAGTGGATATGCCTCACCGTGTTCTGCCATTGCCAACTGCAGGGGCCACTCGAAAGTTGCATACAAACTGTTGAGTAGCAAACCGCAGAGAATCGCAGTGCCGATCACTCCGGTCAGATAGGCGATGAGGGAGCGGGTGCCCAATTGCTCCTTGATAACTCCCATCGTCGCAATATTGGTGGCCGGACCCGTGAGCATGAACACCAGCGCCGCCCCCGGGGAGATACCGGCGAATAAAAGGCTCGCCGCCACCGGTGTCGAAGCCGTTGCACAGATGTACATAGGTAGGCCAACGACCACCATGATCAACATGGCCAGCAAGCCATCGCCCCAGCGTAAGAAGAAGGATTCGGGAACGACCGCGGTTATCAGCGCAGCAGCGACAAGCCCGATCACCAGCCACTTCGCAGTGTCACTGATCATCTGTCCGTAGCCATATTGCACCGCGCTCAGCATGCGCTTGCCCAGACTGGGCACCTCCGGCTCGGCCTGCTTTTTGCTGCCACAACAAGACCCACAGCTTTTCACTTCAGCCACCGGCGCTTCTTCTTTGTCCAGGACCAAAACCAGCAATCCGGCAACGACCGCACTCACCAGAGCACCGATAGGGCGAGCAATGGCAAAAATGGGACCCAGCACCGCGTAGGAAAAGGAAATCGAGTCAACGCCGGTTTCCGGTGTCGCTACCAAGAAGGAAGACGTGGCCCCTTTCGAAGCCCCTGCCTTGCGGATAGCAAGCGCCGTGGGAATCACACCGCAGGAACACAGCGGCAGGGGCGCCCCGATAAATGCACCTTTAACGATGGAGAGTGGCCCCGGTTTGGACAATTGTTTCTCCACCCAGCTGGAAGGAATCACCTGCTTGATGATGCCCGCCAACAGATAGCCCACCAGCAACCACGGTGCACTCTCCAGAACCAGATCCCAGAAAATACTCAACAGATTCATGACTTCGCCCTCTTCCCAAGCACTGTCTTATGAGCCTTGGCAGCGCCGGAAGCATCCACATTGCCATCTTCAAGCGCTTCCATGATCGAACAATGTATCGCCTGCTCCGGGCCACCGCAGCAGCTATCGAGCAACAGCTGCAGTGTCTTCTGCATGGACTGTAATTCCGCGATCTTCGCATTGACCTCGTCGAGCTTGTGACGAGTTATATCGGTCACTTCCTGACAGCTGTGCGCCGTCTTGTCGACACGGATCGACAACAGCTGGCCAATGTCATCGAGCGAGAAGCCAATGTTGCGAGCAGTCTTCACGAACTCTGCCCGACGCACGTCGGAATCATTGTAATAGCGGTAGCCCGACTCGCTGCGCTCGCTCGCTTTGATCAGGCCATGCTTCTCATAGAAGCGAATAGTATGGGGAGACAACCCCGTTCGAGACCCTAACTCACTGATTTTCAACATATGAACTCCCATTGCGGGCCTATTCCAGTGTTGAAGCAAGTATAAGCTTAGAGCCAACTCTAAGGTCAAGCCCCCGAGTGGTGGGTCAGCTGAGCACCTTGCGCAAGAAGGCAGCGATGTCAGTGATTTCCTCAAGGCACACCGAATGCTCCATGGGATAGGTCTTGTAGTCCGGTTGCAGACCCCATTTCTGAAGATCGGCCAGCGCCTTGCGCCCGAGTGCTTCCGGCACGACTGGATCATGGCTGCCATGACAGACAAGCACGTCCAGTGCCTTGTGACGCTCATCGAAAGCGAGGGTATCGGCGGTAGGCAGATAGGTGGAGAGCGTGATCAGTCCAGCCAGTGGTTGGGCGAAAGTCAGCGCGGCCTCATACACGACCGCCCCGCCCTGGGAAAATCCGGCCAGCACGATGCGACCGGGAGCAATTCCCCGCTCAATTTCCCGATTAATCAGATCCTGAGTCTTGCGCGCGGAGTCCAGTAACTGCTCTGCGTCAATGCTACGGTCCAGGTCCAACAGCTTGATGTCGTACCACGCCGGCATGACATAGCCATTGTTAATGGTCACCGGAATGGATGGCGCATGGGGAAACACAAAGCGAATACCGTATTCTGCCGCAAGATCCAGTTGCGATACGACGGGAGCAAAGTCATTGCCATCTGCGCCAAGGCCGTGCAGCCAGATCACAGCGGCGTTCACAGGAACGCCTTTCGGTGCTTCAATTTCCAGTGTGGGTAAGTAATCCATTTTACGTGCTCCTGTGAATATCGCGCTTGTTCATGTCTGATTTTGCTCAGCGAGCAGAGTGTGCCACGAGCGCGATCGTAACTGAACCGTGTGGAGCGAATGATGCACGGGATTAGCGGATTGCACAGCTTGCGGCCGCTGCATTAAACTGCCGATATGAAACGACGCTATTCGCACATCAGTTTAATGCTTGCCTTGCTCACGGCAGCCGTACTTTCCAGTCTGGGCAGCCACGCACAAGAAATCCCTGAGTCACTACTGGGTTCCTTTGAAGGGCCGCTGGTAATCGGGCGCGACAACATGAATCTTGCTTTCACGTTCAGTCTGCGGGATAGCGAATTCCGCGCGGCGTTGACCAGCGGTGGTATGGGGATTTACGGTATGCCGGCTGCATCTGCCGAACTCAATGGTATGAATGTGCGAGTGAGCATTCCGCGTCTCGATGCAGAATTTACCGGCACATTGCGACTTGATGAGAGTGGCGAGAATATTATCCGTATCGATGGGGACTGGTTTCAGTATGCTGAAATGGTGCCAGTTGTCTTACGCCCGGTAGATGAGCCTTCTTTCTAGTTCTACCTAGTTCAGCCCAGTTGAGCTCAGTTGAGCCCGGAAATCCATTGCGGAACCTGGACGAAACTTACTATCCATCTCTTACTACTTACTACGTCTGATTCGCTATACGTAGCGGCTGAGATTGCGATTGGCCCTGCTCAAGCGCTCAGACATCACTCTGACGATATAGGTGTGAAGGCCGGCAGTTGACGCCGGGAATTCACGCGACATCGCCTCCATGGCTTCCTTGTCCAGTCTGAACAGTGTCGCCGCTTTCTCAATGCGGATACTCGCCGTACGATTTTCTCCGGTATAGATCGCCATCTCGCCGAGGATCGCACCGGCCTTGTATTTGCGAAGAATCTGTTCGCGCTCACCCGGAATCGCGAGCACCACCACGGCCGTACCTGAGCCAACGAAAAACATGCTCTCGCCAATATCACCCTCGCGGAACAGATACTCACCTGGTTCCCGGTTCTCGACCACGAAAAACTCGGCGAGCTTCTCGATATCCGCCTCGTCGTAGGCGATGCGCCGTAACAGATCTGGCAGCTCAACCTGATAGTCTTCGTCAGGTCGGTCCAGATCACGAAGTATGCGCTGCTCACACCAATCAACGGCGATTTCGATTTGCTGCTTGTAGTGGCGCTCCCAGCGCTGCTCTTCCAGAGTGAAGAATCCATGCTTGACCAATTGTCTGATCGATTTCTCGTCTGCACCACTGATGACGACGTGAAATCCGGTTTGGTCGCTCAGTTGTGCCAGCTTGGAAAAGGTAACGATCGCCGAAGTATCGAGTTGGGATACATGGTGAAAATCGAGAACCAGAAAATCAAAATGGCTCTCATGGCGATTATTGATGCGGTCGCGAATTGCTGACAGCAATTTGTCTGCGGTGCCAAAGAAGATGAAGCCCTGCAACACCAGAATAAGAACGCGTCTGCCCTCTTCGTTTAGCAGCTCGCGCGTCTCAAGGTCACGATCCACATTGCTGGCATGATCGCTGCCATTGGTCGCGATTTTAACAACGCTGAGTTGCGAGTAGTTCACAACGAAGAGAATGATGGCGACGAAGAAGCCGAAAGTGACGCCCTGCAAAATGTCCGAGAAGATAATCACCACGAGGATGAGAATGACGACTACATAGTCGGACAATGGCAGTTCGTCGCGGGCCTTCCATACCCAGTCGATCAGGAACTCGAGGCCGACGTAGATCAGCAAGCCGCCCAGAATAAACGTCGGCACAAGCTCCATGAACTCGGCACCGACGAAGATGGCGATCAGGACCAGCGCCGCATAGACAAAACCGGTGAGTCTGTCCTTGCCGCCAAGTCGATCGACGAGAGCAGTATCTGAGGCATCGTGTACGCCAGGAAAGCCGCCCAACAAACTGTTGACCATATTGGTGTAGCCCATTACCTGTAACTCGTGGTCCGGATTCAGATCTTTTCTTGAGATCAACTCGATGCCGGACACATCCAGCAACAGCATCATTGAGCACAGCAGGGCCACAACCACGATGCCACTTAACTGCCCAGAAATAGCAACCCAGTTCACTTCCGCGAGATAACTAAAATGAAACACGGGAACCAGCGCGCCAGTCGATTCGATGGTCGGCAATAAACCGCTTGCCGCCGCTTCATCACGGCTGATTCCCGCCAGCGCAAGCACACCATAGAAGATGAGTATGGAAGCTAGCAAAATGCCCGGCACGGACAGGCGGTTGTCCTTAAACAATTTGCCGATAATCAGGCACAACGCCAATACCACTGCCGGTGTCACCAGTTGCACGAATTGCGAACTGCCGAGGGATGAGAAAGTCGGGCTGGAGCCACTCGCTACTGTAAGCCCCCCCTCCACGAAGATGTAGCCTATGCCGGCAAAAAATCCACCGGTGACTGGATAGGGAATGTAGCGAACCAGATTACCTAACTTCAGGCGGCCGAGGAGTAACAGGAACAGGCCGGTAATCATGGTTGCCACCATGATCGCAACGATGATCGTCGCCTCGGCACCGATCGAGTATTCTGATCCGAAGCTCGCGTAGATACTCGTGACCATCACCGCGAATACCGGTACCAGTCCGTTTCGAGGTGAGCAAATCACTGCATGATAATCGCTGAACAGTGAGCCGCCGAGCCCGGTCACCAAAGTGCCTACCAACAGGATGGCGATACCGGGCACCATAAACCGGGGATCAGTCTGCGCGAACAGAAGTGCGGCCACCGACACCGCGACAGAAATATTGACCAGCGCTATCAGTCCACCTGAGACAATATTCGCCAATTTTTCAGAAAAAGTAGTGGGCACCGCGTGTTCTCAATGGATTCCTGACAACCGAATCGAATTTCCCGCGTTCTATGGTGATATCGGCAGGGATATGTCCCAAGCAAGCGCCGAGAATACACGCAGCCGATAGTCGATGCCAGTCTGGGCCCCGTACAAACGCGGGAGAATCGGGCTCAGGATTCCCACAGGGTTCGCCGCAGCGATTGCCATAGGGATTGGTAATGCGATTGTCAAAACAGGCCCGCCCACTCCAGCGGCGATGTGAAACTGCTATACTCAAGATCTCTGCAAGCAAGCATTGAATGCATTCGCGCATGATCGAGGTCATCTGTTTAGGATCATTTAGCGTAAGTGATTCAGAACAAGGGCGAAGCGAACACAATAGTCGCTGCTCTATAGCGAACCAGCATGAGGAAACCGGCGTGGCCATAGCCACCACCAATCGAGGCACAATCATTCTCCTGAGCTTCCTGCTCTGGACGCTTGTGCCGTCCGGACTGCTGGCCACAACTCGCAATAGCATGACGATTGACCAGATAGCAGGCGATGCCGAGCTGATTTTCGAAGGCGAAGTACTAAGCCACGAAGCACGCAGGGAACCCACCAGCAATATTATCTACACTTATGTAGTATTCGCGGTGCGTGACGTCATCAAAGGCGACTTTTCCGGCACAGAATTGGAGCTTCGCTTTACCGGCGGCACATTGGGCAATGAAATTGTTGAAATCAGCGGGCTTACATTGCCAGCAGAAGGTGAGCGCGGCATCTATTTCATCGAATCCACGACCCGCAATTTATTGAACCCTTTACTGGGTTGGTCTCAGGGTCATTACCTTATTCAGGAAGAAAACGGCGTCCGTTCGATAAACTCACTGAATCGGGACCCGATCACTGCAGTACGTGCTGTTTCAAACATCCCCACTACCCTGCGCCGGGCGCCACGACTGGTTGAAGCCCACACCGAGGTTGCTGATGGCATCGTCAGTGTGCCGCGAGGGTCCGCGACAGCAACAGAAGAGGCGATGACAGTCGAGCAGTTCAAAGACGCTATTCGCTCATTGCTTCCTTAGGGTTTGCGCCAACACTCGCTGAGGCTGACCATCATTGGCGCAGCGCGTGGGTAACGCCATTCACCGGCAGCCCGGAAGCAAGAACACGGAAATAAACTCTGTCTTCTTCAAGCGCCAGCCGAAAGGCCGGGCTCATGTAAATCTCTCCCGAAGAACCCTGCGCTTGTGGCCCCAAAAGTGAGTGCACTATCGGATCATTCAGTTCAAAGTGATCATCACTGTCGATCAGCAAGCCAAGGGAGTACAGCTCGGCTGTATTGGTTGTTGTACTGTTCGTTGTATTGGGGGCTGTATCGAGAGCCAAGGTATACCGAAACAGATTCTGCACAGGATTGATCTCAATCTCGCCACTAATCTGCAGCTGGCCTTTGTTGAGGTTTACCGTAAAGCGTTCTGATTGAGGAGCCTGACCATTGACCAGCGCGGGCGTGGTGGGTGGCGCCTGTCGCGGACCCTGCGCTTGTTCCCACGCATAAGCAATAGCCAACAAGTGTGCATCATCGAGAAATCCGCCGAGCATTTCCATCGCCAC
>JASBUV010000248.1 GCA_030147705.1 Gammaproteobacteria bacterium | reverse complement strand
GTGGGAGAATTAGCTGAGGTTGTCGTTGATCGCTTGCAGCAAGTCTGCAGCGAGTTGGCCGTCTTCACCTGCGGTGACAAGGGCTTCTGTTACCACATTCACTGTTGATTCGGTTTCCAGTAGCCGCACAGCAAAATCCTGGGGCTGGCGCTGCTCATTATCTCTGCCGCCTCTGAACAAGCGTCCAAAAAAGCCAGGCTCATCCTGCGCTTCCGCGGCCAGACCTGCAAAGCGTACGTTGATGAAGTTTTGATCGCGATTGGTTTCGAGGATTTCAATCTCTGCGTCTTCAAGCGCCTGGCGAACTTGCACCCAGGCCCGGTCGTAACCCAGACGCAACTCCAGTACTCGGCTGCCTTCAGGCGTCTGAATGATGTTGGCTTTTCGTGCCGCTTCGATACTGCCAGCCAGCAAGCTTGCCGATGATGCCTGATAGACATCGTTGCGATCTGCCAGATACTGGGAGATGGAGTTCATCACATCGATCTCCAGATCTTCCGAACTGGAAGCTTCAGGCCAGCTAACTACCACAGGAATCGGCTCGGAGCGTTCCTGCTGAAGATGGGTTACGTAGATTTCTGAATAGCCGGAATGCAAGCCAGGTTCAATAACCAGACGATACTTGTGCCGCAGGGTTTCGTCAGACCCGATTTCCAGCCAAGCTGTCTCCATGATTCCCGTACTCGGATTCTCGTAGTCGAGCGCGATCTGTAGTTCTGTCCAGTAATCACGGACCAGTGGCCAAACCTGGCCGGGCGTCGCATCAATCAGAATCCAGGCATTCCCTGAGAGCCGTTGAATCACTACGCCCTCGCGTCGTCGCGGCTCAATCGGTTTGGGCAGAGGAATTTCGACAAATGTTGTCGCGCTGAGGTTGGCCTGCTCGGGAATCACATAGAGCTGATCCAGCGTGTAGCTATCCAGCTCAGGTGGGACGCGCAGATCTGGTGTCATCTCGGCTTCCTGATAGGTCGTGCGACGATCAGGAAACAGACCATCGTCTCCGGTCAGGTAATTACAGGCACTCAAGGTGAGTGCAAGCGCTAATACAATTACATTTCTTACTATCACTGTTACCGTTCCAGTCCTGTACTTGCTAAACCATTGCAACAAAATAAAGAGACGCTCTACTTGTGATGCCACTAATAAGCTGTGCCGCTTCAGTCCAGTGAGACCTCAGCGCTACGCAGTGCTTCCTCTACTTTGAGGTGATATTCCTGCGCAAGTTCCACGAGCGGCAAGCGGATGCCATTACCGATTCTTCCCATGCGCTGTAATGCCCATTTCACGGGAATGGGATTCGCCTGCAGGAACAAATTCTTGTGCAGCGCAGCGATGCGCGCATCCAGCGCCTCGGCTTGCTCGAATTCACCCGCCAAAGCCAGATTGGCAATCTCCGCCATCTCAGCTGGAACCACATTGGCTGTCACTGAAATATAACCAGACGCACCGCCTTTCATAAGCGCCACATTCAAGGGATCCTCACCGCTCAATACAGCAATGCGATCGCCGCAGCGTTTCACCAGTTCGAGACCGCGTTCGAGATTACCGGTGGCGTCCTTGATCGCAACTATATTCTTCAGATCAGCCAGTCTGTCCACAGTATCAAGCGCGAGATCACAGACGGTGCGACCAGGGACGTTATACAGAATCTGTGGAATATCCACCGACTCGGCAATCAGTTTGAAATGCTGGTACAAACCTTCCTGAGGGGGTTTGGTGTAATACGGAGTCACCAGCAAGCAGGCATCAGCGCCATGCTCTTTCGCAGAGCGAGTAAAATACAGTGCTTCGTCGGTATTGTTTGAGCCAGTGCCGGCAATCACCGGGACTCGGCCCGCGACGACATTGACGCAATGCCCTACAAGATCACAGTGCTCTTCGGTGCTCAGCGTTGCTGACTCACCGGTAGTTCCCACCACAACGATGCCATGGGTACCTGCTTCTATGTGCCATTCGATCAGGCGATCAAATGCTGGCAGATCCAGTGATCCATCACTGTCCATCGGGGTCACGATCGCTACCAGACTGCCTTTAATCGTTGTTTTGCTCATGTTCGAGATTGTTTCCTGTATTTGCTTGCGCCTGCCTGACAAAGAATGATTTTTCTCGCCAGCAGTTCCACTGATTGTTCCCTGCTGTGAAACGCCGGAATAGAGCTCCCGGCGCGCTCAGGCGGCCAACTTTAGCACACCCTAGTGCTGCAAATCAGGCGCTATCGTTATCCAGCGCCGAGACTCTGCTGGGCCAGGCATTGATTATGGCCTTGATGAAGGTAGCAAGAGGGATTGCGAAAAACACGCCCGCCAGCCCCCAGAGGCCACCGAATACCAGAACAGCTGCAATAATAGCAACCGGATGTAAATTCACTGCCTCCGAGAAGATCACCGGAACCAGTACGTTACCGTCGATAATCTGCAGGATCATATAGGCGATCAGTGTGGTGTAAAATTCACCACCAATCCCCCATTGCACATAAGCAACCGCTGCCACCGGCACAGTCACGACTGTCGCCCCGATGTACGGCACGATCACCGACAGCCCGATCAATACCGAGAGCAACAAGGCATAGTTGATGCCCAACACAAGAAACAGGATGTAGGCCACCACACCAACGACAATAATCTCGAGCACCTTGCCGCGCACATAATTGGAAATCTGCTGATCCATCTCCTGCCAGATTCTGCGCATGAGAGGTCGATTGCGCGGCAGGAAATTGCCCGCCCAGAGAATGAGCTGGTCACGGTCTTTCATCACAAAAAATACCAGAATCGGTACGAGCACGATGAAGATTATCCAGGAAAATATGCTGGGCAGGCTCGCCAGTGAATACTGCAGAACAGTTTGCCCAAAGCTCCCCAACTCGCCACCGATGCCGGCCATAAACTGCCGCACTTGCTGCTCGGTGAACACACTCGGATAGTTCTCCGGCAACAGCATCATCGCACTCTGCGCCTGATTCAACAGATTTGGTAGCTCATCAACAAGCCTGCGTAACTGATTGAATACACGCGGAATAAGGTACAACAGCAAGAGCAGAAAGAGCCCGACGAAGACCGTGTACACAGAGGCAAATGAAAGCCGTGGCGACAGACCGTAGCGGAGCAGGATTTCGACCAGGCCCTGCATCAGGTAAGCGATGATGATGGCGGCGATCAGTGGCGCAAGAACGCCACCCAGCAACAAGAGCACTGCCAATCCCACCACCAGCAGGATTATCAGTATGATGGACTCTTCATCGTGAAAATAACGATCGTAAAAATCGCGGAGCAGTTTTCTCATCGTTTCGTCTGTGCGTGATCCTTCGGCATTGTTCTGGCGATCAGTGCGGCGCCGGCATCAATAAAAGCTGCGCTTCCAGAATCCCAGACTGAGCATCCATAGCTATATCGGTCACCCTTTGCGAATCCAGTAGACATAAGATTGCTCATCTTTCTCGAAATTCAGAATTTCGTGATTGCTTTGTTTGGCAAAAAGATGAAAATCTTTCTCTGATCCCGGGTCGGTTGCGACCACTTTGAGAACCTGGGCGGAAGCCATGCCATTCAGGGCCAATTTGGCTTTGAGGAGCGGCATCGGGCATTCCAGGCCAGATAAATCCAGTTCAATATCGACGTTGGCATTCATCCCCGTATGTTAGCAAGTCCAGGCGCGAATTGTCTGCCTCCAAACACCCGAAATACCCGCTAAGTTACTTAAAAAGTTGGATTTATTTGTGATAGTCTGGGTCTATTCCTGTTGATGATCAAGCAAATGTTACAGCGAACACACAATGTCACGATGGCGCTCATTCTGGGCTTGCTGACCAGCTTTCCTGTGCTATCGCAAAGCAATTTGCCCAGTCTCGGCGACCGCATCTCCGGCACCGTCAGCCTGAACCAGGAATACGAGATGGGGCAGCAATTTCTGAGTCAAATCCGGCGCAGCGCCCCCACCATTCCGGATGCCTTGCTCAATGATTATCTGGAGTTCGTCACTTACCGCCTGGCATCACGCTCCCAGCTTCAGGACCACCGGCTCTCTTTCGTCATTATCGACAGCGAAGAGCTGAACGCCTTTGCGGCTCCCGGGGGAATCATCGGTGTAAATACCGGACTCTTTATCAATGCCCGAACCGAGGCGGAGTTCGCCTCTGTTATGGCCCATGAGATTGCCCACGTCAGCCAGCGGCATTTCGCCCGCGGGGTCGACGAAGCCGCGAGCGCACGCATTCCTCAGTTAGGCGCTCTGCTCGCCAGTGTACTCATCATGGCAACCTCAGATGCTACACACGGCACCGCAGCGGTGACCGCCGCGCAAGGCATGGCGGTGGAGAATCAACTCCGCTTCAGCCGCAGCAACGAAGCGGAAGCTGACCGTATCGGCCAGGACACCATGTACAACGCGGGATTCGACCCCGATGCCATGTCTTCCCTGTTCGAGCGCCTGCTGGCGGCCAATCGCTTTGGCCGACGCCCGCCGGAATTCCTGCTTTCCCACCCTCTGACAGAGTCACGCATCGCCGATAGCCGCGGTCGGGCCGTTCGCTATCCGGGTAAGGAATACACACCTAACCTGGAATACCAGTTTATGCGCGAGCGCGTTGTTGCTCATTACGCGACCAACAAAGCTGCGCTCGTGGCAGATTACAGAAGGCGTCTGGAAGACAGCGAAACACGCTTTGACAGTCAGGCGAGTCGCTACGCACTGACCGTCGCCCTGTACGAGAACGAGCAATACGCCGAAGCCACTGCCACACTGGCACCGCTGTTACAGGAATTCCCGAACCGCATCAGTCTCGTCGTAACCCAGGCTGAGATCTTCACTGCCCAGAATGAACCTGGGCAGGCGATCGCCTTTCTCGAGCGGCACCTGGAAATCAACCCGAACAACCATCCACTCACCATGGCCTATGTGGATGCATTGATAGAAGCGAGAAACTATCAGCGTGCTGCGGAAATCATGGAGCAACATACGCGAGTAAGAAGCAACGACCACCATCTCTGGTACCAACTTGCTGAGACGTGGGGACAAGCAGGCAATATCGGCAAAGTGCATCAGGCACGCGCCGAGTACTATCTGCTGGTTGGTGACTTGATGCGTGCTCGAGAGCAGCTGCAGTTCGCAATTCGAGTGAACACGGATAATTCAGGCTCACCTGCAGAAGAAGCGCGCCTGCGTCAAAAAATACGTGATATTGAAACCCGGCAGCGGGAACGGCAGAACTAGCGCCGCGGCTATTCGTCAGGCTTTGCCCTGCACCTTCAAGCGCTGTTCACTGGCAAAATTCAGCATCCGCTGCAGCGGCACCATGGCTTTAACTGCCAACTCCTCCGCCACGTGAATTTCATTACTTTCATGCTGCAATGACTCCAGCATTGCCGGCAAGGTATTCATTCCCATCCAGGGGCAACTCGCACAGCTTCTGCAGGTTGCATCGTTGCCTGCAGTAGGTGCCACGATTAACTCTTTATCAGGAGCCAGCTGACGCAACTTGTGAAAGATGCCCTGATCAGTCGCAACGATTACCTGTTTCTGCGGCACCGTCTGGGCGGCTTTGATAATCTGTGTGGTCGAACCAACAAAGTCTGCCAGCTCCAGAACCCCTGCCGGTGATTCAGGATGGGCGAGTACTGCAGCTTCAGGATACATCGCCTTCATGTCGCGCAAACCACGAGCTTTGAATTCCTCGTGCACGATGCAGGCGGCATCCCACAGCAACATATCAGCGCCGGTTGTCTTCTCAATATAGGCGCCAAGATGGCGATCCGGTGCCCACAAGACTTTCTCGCCTTGGGCCATCAGATGCTCAACAACGTCCACGGCAATACTGGAGGTAACCACCCAGTCTGCCCGCGCCTTCACCGCTGCCGAGGTGTTCGCATAGACCACCACCGTGCGTTCCGGGTGGGCATCACAGAACGGCGCAAACTCATCAATAGGACAGGCAATATCCAGCGAACAGGTTGCTTCCAGCGTTGGCATCAGCACCTTCTTATCTGGACTGAGGATCTTGGCCGACTCCCCCATGAAACGCACACCGGCGACTACCAGTATGCCCGCATCGCACTCCTTGCCGAAGCGCGCCATCTCAAGGCTGTCGCCGACGAAGCCGCCGCTGGCTTCAGCTAATTCCTGCAATACCGGATCGGTGTAATAGTGTGCGACCAGCTTGGCGTTTTTCTGTGCCATGAGCTCGACGATCTGACGCTTGTAGTCGGATTGCTCAGTACTGCTCAATGCTCGCGGCTGTTCCGCTTGATCGAGATACTGCCGGACCACAGCCAGATCGGCTGCCAGGGATTCTGAAGGGGCTTTGGTATTCATGGGGTATGGAGCGTGGTGGTTAATGGGGGGATTTTAGCATGGATTGGGGGTTGGAGGGGTGAGGAGTTGCGATGACTTGGGGCGGCGCTGCGTGCTGTCTGCGCTGCTTTCGAACCTGGCGGTTCGTGTGTGCTATGTAATCCAGATACTTTCTAGGCGTGCTCGTAAGGAGGTGACTGCTGGACTCGTATGGGATTGACTTGGGTGTTCTTTCGAAGTTGCTGTGTATGCGGACCCGGTGTCAGAGGTGTGAGCAGTGACGATCCCTTCGGGCAGCGCTGCGCGCTGTCTGCGCTGCTTCGCAGCTTTCGAACCCGGCGGTTCGAATCTTCTCTTACGGAGTGAAGAGATCGCTTCATGCACAGTGGTTGTAAGAGGAAAATGGTGGGTCGTATAGGATTGACTCGCGTTTTGGCTTAGCCAAAACCCTCGCCCTCCGGGCGGCGTTCCGCCGTCTGCGCCGCTTACGCGGCTTTCGAACCATGGCGGTTCGAATCTTTTCTTAGGGACTGCTGAATCGCCGGTTGGCTTGGTGCTGATAAGAAGAAAATGGTGGGTCGTATAGGATTCGAACCTATGACCAATTGGTTAAAAGCCAACTGCTCTACCGACTGAGCTAACGACCCGTGTGTTCTTTTGTGTGCTTGTGCACGTGAGCGCTTTGTGGATGTTCTTGTGGGGTTGCGCTAACGTCCCACAGGAGGCGGGTATTCTACTGTCTAAGAAGGAAAACTCAAGTCAAAATAAGGACTTTTTGTCCTGAATTGGCTATTTGGCTTGGTATCTTGTGGGGTCTTCGAGCCCTGCGTCTTTGAAGCCCTGTTTGCGGAATCGGCAGCTGTCGCAAACGCCGCAGGCCCGGCCATCCGGGTCAGCCTGGTAACAGGAGACCGTGAGTGAGTAATCCACGCCGAGACGCCCTCCGGTCTTGATGATTTCTGCCTTGCTGAGGTCGATTAGCGGAGTTTCCAGTCGAATCTCGCCCCCTTCTACACCCTTCTTGGTCGCCAACGCCACTACGTTCTGGAAGGCAGCGATGAAGTCAGGCCGACAATCCGGATAACCGGAGTAGTCCACGGCATTCACCCCGATGAAGATCGCGCTGGCATCGAGCACTTCAGCATAGGCTAGCGCGTAGGACAGGAAAATGGTGTTTCGGGCTGGCACGTAGGTGACAGGAATCCCGGTGCCTTCACTCTCCGGCACCGCTATCGCCGTATCGGTCAGGGCGGACCCACCCAACGCTCCAATATCGAGACGAATCACCCGGTGTTCAATGGCGTCTGCAGCGATCTTCTTCGCGGCATCCAGTTCGCTGTTGGAGCGTTGCCCATAATCGAAGCTAAGTGCATAGCAGTCGAAACCTCTTGCGCGGGCAATGGCCAGGCAGGTTGCAGAATCAAGGCCGCCAGAGACCAGTACCACTGCTTTGGGATTCTGTGCCTCTGTCATGTTTTGCCTTCCTCTGTCCTTGCAACTATTCAGTGCTGGTACCACTTGCGGTACTACATTCTGTAAATCATTCGATAAAGCTGGCGCTACTTGGCTGCATTTGCTGGCAACTCAGCGGCCTGGTTCTTCACCCCAGATCAGCTTGTGCAATTGCAGCTGCATGCGCACCGGCAATTTGTCATCCAGTATCCACTGTGCCAGATCCCTGGGAGCCACCTGATCCCAGGAAGGCGAAAAGAGAATCTCCCCCGCTCTGTTCGGCAGATCGTACTGATCGAGTTTGGCGCGTGACCAGTCATAATCCTTGCGATCACAGATCACAAACTTCACCTGATCCTTTTTCTGCAGATGCGAAATGTTCTGATAGAGATTGCGGTCCGACTCCATCGAGCCCGGTGTCTTGAGATCGAGAACTACGGAAACGCGCGGATCAACATTCTCCGTTGGCATGGCGCCGCCTGTCTCGAGCGAGACTTCCAGCCCTGCTTCACAAAGCATGGTGAGTAGCGGCAGACAGTTCGGCTGTGCTAACGGTTCACCGCCGGTTACCGTGACATAGTGCGCGCCGAGTTCCTGAACGCGCGCAACAATCTCTTCGAGTGGAGTGACTGTGCCGCCTTCAAACGCATAGGCCGTATCACAGTACTGACAACGCAGGGGACAGCCGGTCAGTCTTACAAAGACAGTCGGCAAACCAACACTGCGTGATTCTCCCTGCAGAGAGTGGAAGATTTCAGTGATACGTAAAGTGCGAGGTTCAGTCATGATGGTGACCCCGCCAGAGGTAGGTACAGCGGAGAAATTCTTAGCAGTTAATCCAGCGACAGCAAGCGGGTGTCAGCGAGATTCGCTGCCCCGGTATTCGGGAAACGGCGCTTGATATCATTGAGCAGTTGTCTTGCACGCTGGAGATTCCCCATGCCCTGATAGGCCAGCGCGAGGCCGTACATCGCATCCGGCACTTTGGCATTGTCCGGATACTGGTTCAGAATAATCTCATAAGCATCACGAGACTCGCCGAAACGGTCCAGATACAAGAACGCCTGTCCTTTCCAATAGTGCGCATTGGTGACAAAGCGGCCTTCCGGATAAATACTCAGATA
>JASBUV010000240.1 GCA_030147705.1 Gammaproteobacteria bacterium | reverse complement strand
GAAGTTCGTCTAATGAACGATTCTGATTTGATTCGCGAAACGCAACGCGAAGAAGCACTCATCGCGGCTTTGAGAGAGTATCAGGATGCGCTTGTTCAATCAGAGCCAGCATCCAGAATATTGAATTTTCGTGAGTGGATGTTGCAGCCGCTCACTGCAGCGGCAGCAGTAGTGGTGCTCATCGTTTCTGTTCCAATGCTGGGTTTGCAACAATTCGCAGTTAGAGAAGCCGCCGTGGAAAGCTTGTTGATAGCATCCACACACTATGTTGAGGGCTTGCGCAGTGCAGTGCAATCGCAGGCGATAAATGCTGATTTTCCAGTATTGCTGAATGTGGATGCCGGGCCAGGCTCATCTGGGAAATCTTATACATTGCAGCTTCAGGATACAGTCAGTGGAGCAGTGCTCTATGAAGCAGAAAATCAGGTAACCGGAGCTGAGGGTTATCTTGCTCTGATACTTCGAGATCCCTTGCAGGGGGATTTCGAAATTGTGCTGACCGATGAATCTGGGGTATCGGAAAGCAAACACTATCCAATCACATTCCAGTAGCTGTGCGAGAGCATGAAAGGCTCTCATCAAACAGCACTTTCCTGAATCACTTGCGCAACGTGTTTTTGCAAAGCGTGTCAGTGATTTACACTCCCGTCATTTAACAGTAAGCTCAGTCCCACGATTAGGCGGAGGGCCCGCTGTGGCGATTGTGGCAAAGGGTTTGCGATTAGCTGGGGAAAACCCTCAGCTATCTGAACGTATACAGCAACATTTTCAGGATCTGATTTCGATTTCTGAGCAGTGGGACGAAGGCAGCTTCGCGATTCCTCAGGGATACACGTATCTCGGGCAGTTTCTCGCACACGATTTGGCCGGCCGGGAGAATGTGAATACCCGTACACCCAGACTTGATCTCGACAGCGTGTATCCGGATTTCAACGACCAGATTCAGATAGATCAATCAAACGCTTCATTTCGATTCAAGCCCCAGGACGAGCAGTTTCTCGCAGACTTCATTCGCGACCCCGACACCAGGCAGGCCTGTATTCCCGAGTTCCGCAATGACGATCATTTCGTGATTGCGCAACTACATCTCCACTTACAGTTCTTTCACAATCTGGTCGCGCGTCGAATACGGCTCCACCATGGGAAAGATGTTATAAGTGCGGAAGAAATTTATTACCTATCCAGGGAATATGTTTGCGCCTGTGTGCAGAAAATAATTCTGGAAGAATACCTGCCTGTGATCTGTGACCAGCAGGTTTACGCTGCACTTTGGAGTGAGGCCAAACCCACGGTCATTGAAGTGCCTGCCAGTGAAGTGACCTTTCCTTACGAAATAACTCATGCTGCAGGAAGATATGGTCACCCCCAGGTTCGGCGTAAGTACGTTCTGAATACCGATGGCGGTGTGAAAAAAGAAGTCACCCTCAAGCAGCTCTTCGAACATAGCGGCCACAACCCGGCTTTTGTTGGCGCAGCGCTGGATATGCGAGTCGATTGGTCCTTGTTCTTCTATCACAGCCCCAGAGAAATGAGAGAGCTGTCGCAACGCATCAATCCCTATGTCACGGAAGAGCTGCGCCAGGAGCCGAACCCTGACATTGTGCAAATGAATCTACTTGCAGGCATGGGAAAGTCTCTTGCATCAGGACAGGAGATCGCTCGCATGGTGCGTGATGAGTTGAGCGCGCAGGGAATTGATGGGGGTTCGGAAAGTCCGCTTGGTGTTACTCCAGATATCGACGTCTCGCGCCCCAATAAAAAGTTGCGGAATCGGCTGGAGGAGATAGGGCTCTGGGATCCAATGCCGCTATGGTTATTTATTTTGATTGAGGCTGACAGCAACGCCAGCGGTGGCCAGCGACTGGGTGCGCTGGGGAGCGTATTGCTGTTGGAGACGGTCAAGAATGCTACCCGCACTGACGGTAGCTGGAACTATGCTGATCGTCAGTTTGAGATGCAACAACAGTATGATCTGCCCGAGGTTCGAAACATGTATGAATTGCTGATGCATGCAAGAGCCACAACCGAAAATCACTGAGGAGAAGAGAATGGACCGCAGAGAAAGGCTCGAACGCTACGTGATCAATCATCAACAAACTGCCTATATCTATAAAGATCATCTGGAGAGTGCAGATATTCCGGAAAAAGAGGCATTCGCCAATGGCTATCATGGCGATTACGGCCCGGGTTGGGAGGTGAGCTCGTCGATTCAGGAAGATGCTGGAGAGCTTTACCTGCAACTGGAATGCACCGGTGAGAAATGGAACGATACCCAACGGCTAATCAATAACTCTTTACAATTTATCCCCACCCCGGATCTGGATCTCTATGGTGGTCGATTCAGCCCTCTGGTTGTGCGCAAGAAAATCATTGACCAACCAGTACGGGTCGGGAACACTCAGTGGAGGCTTGTTTATTGCCGGCTGCAGAAAAGCCCTCTGCAAACCAAAGAAGGAGAAATTCAGGTCAACGATGTGATTCTCACCTGGGAACATCCAGAGTGGCCTGATTACATGATCTCATGTTGGAAGTGGTTCGAAGGCTAGTATTCCTATCCAGTCTGGTCCTGGCATCGTCGGCGCTCGGTCAACGCAGCTTCGACTGGACGATCATCGAATCGTTTGAACTTGCCCCCGGCGAGCGCAAAATCCTGTTAGTCCAACAACGGGGTTTTGATCTCGCCGTCAGGGTGCTAACGGGATCGGGTTCAGACGAATCCCAATCAAACCGTCAGCAGGCCGATTCACAATCGCAATTGCTTCACTCTCAGAGTGATCAGTCAAGTTGGCCGTTCGTGCACTCGGTTCAGGAAGGGCCGGATTACACGATCGGGGCTGAAGTTGTCACGCTCGAAAATCTATCTGCTACTCCCATTTCTTATGCCATTCAGATTGCACCGGTGCTGTCTGTTTCAATTGCTGCCAATCATTACCAGATCACCGAGCCAGAGCTGGAAAATTCTGTTGATTGGGAGATAGCCAGAGCAATACATCAGTCTGCACAAATTTGGCTGCGTCCCGATAGCCTGGCTGACGAGGTGATTGGATTACTGGAGCCTTTTCGAGAGAGGTCGACAGGCTCTCCGATGGAGCAACACCTGTGGCTCCACTATGCTGAGGCATTGGTCCGATCAGGGCAAGCAGAAAGGGCGATAGCTGCACTCGCGCCTTATCTCCAGGAGAGAGCTATTGATGATGCGACTTCAGCGTATTTGTATTGGCAATATGTTATCGCCCTGAATCAGGGTCTCTATCAGCAAGAGGCGCTCGCGCAGATCGAGCGACTCGCCACGGCGATGGAAAACTTGCCGGTGGCAGTCTTTGCCACTGCATCTGAATATCGCTGGTTGTTGGCGCAAGTCCGGAATTCTCTCGCCGCGGTGCGCGTCGGAGTAGCGCGTGCCGCCGGTGATGATGCGCTCATGGAAAGCGCTGGCGAATTAATGAAGCGGAATCTGATGACTGTGCGCGATCATCCTGATCCATCCTTACGAGCGCGACTAACCCAGTACCTTGCTGGCTATTACAGCTTCACAGAAGGGAGGGGAAATGCAGTCAGCCAACAGCTACTGCTGGACGCTGAAGAGATCTTTCTGGATGTCGGTGATGAAGAACCGTTAGCGGTACTGCGCAACAATCAGGCCTATGCCGCTCTGGGTAGAGGGGAGGTTAATGAAGCACTCCGACTCTATCTTGAGGCGCTTGACTTGCGGACGCTCTCCAAGCACGAAGAGGGCCATGCGTTTGTCCGTGCTCGTCTGGGGTATCTTTACTTCACGTTGGGTGACTACCGGCGTGCCAGAGTTCGCTATCAAGAGTCGATAGCGATGTATCAGAATTTGGGGCTGGAGCGTCAGCTGGTCCACAGTCAGCTGGAGTTGGCAGAAGTGCTCCGTGCTGCAGGCGATAATGCACAGGCGCTTGAATTGTTGTTCAGCATTCGCGATATCATTGACCGTGGTGCTTCTATTGAATCCAGACTCAGGCTGGCCAGTCAGACAGCCCATAACCTGATTGATCTCGGTGACACCGTCGCAGCTGACGACGTAATACGTGCCATTATAGAAGACTTCGATCTGTCGTCTGCAACTGGTCGGGAACGCCTTGAGTTTGCCTCACGTTTGTTCTATGTCCTTGAGTTTGACATCTTGCAAGCGAGGTTGAGCCTGGCGAACGATCAAAGCGAAGCTGCGCTGACCGTGACCAACAATGCCCTGTCCTTGCTGGCGGATCGGCAGAGCGAGCCGCTCCAGAATCTCGAATTACTCTATTTGCAAATGCAGGCCCATGCCTCGAGGTCGGATACGGCCAGCGTGCTGGCGACAGGGCGCGAAGCGATGGCGTTGGTAAACACAGTCGCCGGGGCGGTAGATTATCAGTTTCAGGGGGCGCGCTGGGTTAGCAGGACAGCGCATATCCAGCAATTGATGGTGAGCACTTATCTCTCACATTTCATGCTGAGCCAAGAGGCTGCTGCATTTGATGCGGCTATCGCGTTGATGCAGCAGTTCAGGGCTCTTAATCTGCGTCAATCACGTTCAGTGGCGAGTACGGAGCATGATGATGAAATTCTTGACGGCCTGAATGAACAACTGACTGTTGCTCGTCAGGAGTTGGTTAGTGCAGTGTTGGCGGACGCCCCCAGTGTCGATTTGGAGAATACGCTTGCCCGACTTGAGGAAGATGTCGAGAGGCGAAGAATCGACTTGTTTGCTGGTAACCCAGAGCTTCGGTTTCTCAACAGGGAGGAAATTCAGGCGCGTCTCGCTCCTGAAGAGAGCGTGCTGATTTACAGTACGGGCGAGCAAGCCAGCCATTTGCTGCTTTTACGCAGAGATGACTATGCAGTTTATGCGCTGGATTCAGTCGCCGAGCTCGGGCAGCAATTGGAGTTGGCGCTGGACGAGCTTGAGGTTGCTGGCAGTGAACTACAACATACACAGCAGCTGGCAAACAGCTTGCTGCCAGTCAATGAGTTTAACGAAGAAAGCAGATTGCTTATTGAAGCAGAAGGTATTTTGACCAGAATTCCATTCAACGTGCTGGCCCATCTGAGAGCACAAGATTCGGCACCTGTTACCAATATATCCATGGTGCCATCACTGAGCGAGTATTTCTCTGCAGCTAGCGAAAACGACGATACACAGGATAACAGGTTGCAGGTAGCGATACTCGCCGATCCGGTCATTACCGTTGCTGAGAGTGAGGAAGGCGAGTCGAGCCAGCCGAGACAGGAACCGGAATTTTCCAGGTTGCCTTACACGCAGCTGGAAGCAGAAGCGATAATCGCTACCTTTGGTGAACAAACCAGTAGAGCGTATCTGGGCGAGAATGCCAGCATCGCCAACTTGTACACCCCTGAGTCCCGTACAGCCCGAATACTGCATATCGCTTCGCATGGTTTTGCAAGCGAAGAGGATTCCTTGTTGCTCGGACTGGCACTTGCCAATGGTTCAGGAAACACAGTTTCCTCAGGCTTGGTGACAGCCGATCAGATCAGTGCCTACCGCTTCGGCAATGAACTGGTGGTGATTAGTGCGTGTGAGACTGGGGTAGGACAGGCCCTTAACGGAGAGCCTTTGATGAGTCTCGGGAGAGTGTTTCTCGCCAGCGGTGCCAAAGCAGCACTAACGACTTTGTGGCCGATCTCTGATCGGGCAAATGCCGAGTTTATGGCAAGTTTTTATCGCGCCCTGTGGGAGCTACGACTCCCGGCGCCGGAAGCACTCAGTTTCGCGCAGCAGGAGCTGATGAGGATACCTCGCTACAGCCATCCTTTCTATTGGGGCGCATTCCAGTATCAGGTAGTGGAGCAGAACAGCCTCCCAGTCACTTACTAGTAGTTAGTAGTCGATGGTGATCAGTCACTGTATTTGAGAACCCGCTCTTAATGTTTTCCTGCGGCGGGCTGACCTTCGGTGACTTGCCAGGCATTGCTCATTTTCGCCTGATGCTTCTTTTCTTCTTCCGTTTCCTTGCGATTCTCATGTGAAAGATGAGTCGCAGCATGGGACTTGCTTGGCATTTTTGCAGCCGCCATATCGGCTTGCATCATCACTTTTTGCGCCATGGTCATGTCGTCTCTCATCATCAATTGCATCAGCTGTTGTTGGCGACTGTTCTGCTGTGTCCATAGCTGGACCATAGGAGAATCAGGAGACTGGGATTGGTGCTGCTGCAATTGATTCAGTCTCTGTTGCGAGGGTGATTCGAAAGTAGACGATAGCGCGGTAGTTTTTCTCTGGCTGCTGAAATTCTGATGCGCAGCCGCCACAGTTCGGCTCGGGTCTGGTAGGTGTTGATTCTTGGATCTCATCTTTTCCGGTTCCTGCACTTCAGTCGCACGCGGATAGGTAGCTGCAAGCCACTTCTACCCACTGATATCGGCGGAAATGCGGAGAGAACCAGTGTGTTTGGGCTGAAGAGGGATTGGAGGGGGTGAGTCTCGGGGCAGGAAGTGGATGCTGGGCGCGGGGCTATCAAGCATAAGAGACGCTATGGCGGCAATTGCCCCAAACTCACTGTTGCATGACGGCATGCGCAATCCCGGTGCGTGGGGGTAGCGGAGCTGGGCGCCAATCAGCTGGTGGCGAACAAAAATCTGGCAAGAGCAGCCAGCTATCTGGTCAATATCTGTGCGCGCGCCCTCTTGGCGCACTATAAAAGTGCCAAAACAGTCGTCTGAATTGTCAGCCAATAGGCTCGAGAACTGGCAGCAAACTGTGGTCACCTTTCTGAAGCCATAAAAATCCAATAAATACAGATGGATACAGGTTGTGCACGAAAGTTGGCAAAGTACTTGCTCAAGGCTAGTGCAAAATCCTGCCACAGAATCGATCGTCCCATGATCTCCAGGCAGGCAGGCGCTGTATAACAGTGCCTCGCTTCAGGTTGTTGTGCTAAAGGCGGCCCAATCACCCACGTTTTCGAATGTTTGGTGGCTGTTCGCTGCCTGCTCCAATAACTGAATCGTAGGAGACCTCTGTGTCATGCAGTCCTCTAGTTCCGCATTAAATCTGTTTTCATTCTCAGGCAAGATCCGCATCTTGCATCTCACCTGGTTCGCCTTTTTCCTCACCTTCGTTGTCTGGTTCAATCACGCACCATTGATGGCAACGATTCGGGACACGCTTGGTCTGAGCGCCCAGGAAGTCAGCGCGATTCTGATGATCAATGTCGCTTTGACAATTCCGGCCCGTATCCTGATCGGTATGGCGGTTGACCATTATGGGCCGCGCCTGGTGTTTTCCATTCTGCTGGCAGCGGGGAGTATTGCCTGTTTTGCATTCGCATTGGCTGACTCCTTTGAACAACTCTTGCTGACACGCTTCCTGTTGGGTTTTGTTGGCGCTGGATTTGTGATCGGCATTCGCATGATCGGAGAGTGGTTTCCATCCCGGCAAGTCGGGCTGGCCGAGGGAATCTATGGCGGCTGGGGCAACTTCGGTTCAGCAGCGGCCGCGATGGTACTTCCCAGTCTGGCGTTGATGTACGGGGGAGAAAACGGCTGGCGTCTGGCGGTTGCAACTACTGGCATCATTCTGTTGCTCTATTCAGTGGTCTACTATCTCAATGCACAGGACACTCCGGAAGGGGCCACCTATTTCAAGCCAAACAAGCGCGGTGGTCTCGAAGTCTCCAGCAAGGGTGATTTCTGGTTTTGCCTGTTCATGAACATGCCTCTGTTCGGTGCGTTAGCTATTCTGACCTGGCGACTGACCAATATTGATATCCTGACTTCCACCATAGCCGCTGTTATTTACGTCGTGCTTATTGCGCTCTACCTTTATCAATGCTGGCATGTCTATCAGGCGAACAAGCAAATTTTTGTTGAACCTGTTCCAGAAGCGCAGCGTTACAAATTCAAACAAGTTGCGATTCTGAATCTGGCCTATTTCGTAACCTTCGGGTCTGAGTTGGCGGTGGTCTCCATGCTGCCGTTGTTTTTTCTTGATACTTTCGATCTGTCGCCTGTGTTGGCAGGAATGCTGGCTTCCGGTTTTGCGTTTATGAATCTGGTATCCAGGCCAACAGGCGGCTGGTTCAGTGATCGCTTTGGTCGGCGCAAGTCGCTGTTAATCACGCTTGCCGGCCTTGCTGTAGGCTATTTCTGTATGAGTGTGATTGATTCAACCTGGATGGTTGCCATGGCGGTGATTGTCACCATGAGTTGTTCGTTCTTCGTGCAGGCCGGAGAAGGTGCTGTATTTGCCATGGTGCCGCTGGTTAGGCGCCGACTTACCGGGCAGATTGCCGGAATGGTTGGAGCATACGGCAACGTGGGCGCGATCACATTTCTGGCCGTGTTGTCCGTGGCAACGCCGCAGTTCTTTTTCAGCATGATTGCGATCGCTTCGCTAATAACGCTGATAGCTGTCGCCTTTCTTGATGAGCCCGAAGGCGAGATGGTGGAAGTGTTGCCAGACGGTACGGTGCAAGTGATCGAAGTGAGTTAGATCGGTGAGCCGACAGGATCGTTTACGCGAACGTTCGCGTACTATAATGCGAGCGACTCAGGTAGACAGAGATCCCGATGAGTAGTGAACTCGAAATCGCAGTCGGCCAGTATTCCACAGCCGGCATAAAAGAAAGCAACCAGGACAGTTTGGGTTACCGGGCTGCAGAGCATGCGCTTGCACAAACTAAAGGGTTTGCAGCTGTAATCGCCGATGGAGTCAGCGTCAGCGACTACGGCGGCGATGCCGCGAAAGCATGCGTCGTTGGATTTCTCAGTGATTATTTCAGCACGCCGGAAAGCTGGTCGGTCAAAAAATCTGCGCAGCAAATTCTTAATGCACTGAATATCTGGTTGTATCGACAAGGGCTGGGCAGTACTCGCGATGAGAGTCGCATTAGCACTCTCTCTGCTGTGGTTTGCAAGTCATCCACGGCACATGTGTTCCACGTGGGGGATAGCAGGATATATCGATTGCGCGAAGGCGCACTCGAGCAGCTGACTGTAGATCATCGCACCTGGGTCAGTAGTGACAAGAGTTTTCTGAGCAGGGCGATGGGCAGTGAAATTCAATTGCAGATTGACTACAGCCGTCATGATCTTCAGCCCGGCGATATTTTGATCCAGACAACAGATGGCGTGCACGATTTTGTCGAAGACAAGGCGATCAGGGATATCGTCATCGCAGATAGCCGGGATCTTGATAAAGCGGCTGAGTTGGTCGTGCGACGAGCGAGCGATAATAACAGTAACGACAATCTGAGCTGCCAGATTCTTCGAGTAGATGCGCTTCCGGCACAACAGGCAGATGAGATCTACCAGCAACTGACCGAACTGCCATTTCCTCCGGATTTGAACGAAGGCATGATTCTGGACGGATTTCGCATCATCCGCGAACTGCATGCCAGCAGCCGCTCACAGCTGTATTGCGCAGAGGATACTGAAACCGGACTGCTTGTAGCGCTCAAAACTCCATCCGCCAACTTCAAGGAAGATGTCGCCTATATCGATCGCTTTATGCTCGAAGAGTGGGTAGGGAGGCGCCTTGATAATCCGCATGTGCTCAAGGTCTACGAACCTACCCGGCGAAGAAATTTTCTCTACCATATTTCGGAGTACTTGCCCGGTCAGACGCTACGCCAATGGATGCACGATAACCCGCAACCCGAGTTGGAAGAAGTGCGGCATATCGTTGAGCAAATTGCGAAAGGCCTGCAGGCATTTCATCGCCAGGAGATGCTGCATCAGGATTTGAAACCAGACAACATCATGGTCGACCAGAAAGGTACCTGGAAGATTGTAGACTTTGGCTCAACGAAAGTGGCTGGCATTGCCGAAATCGACTCTCCTGTGTACAGGGAGTCCATACTGGGCACAAAGAATTACACGGCTCCGGAGTATGTGCGAGGCAAGCCTATCGGCAGCAACGCGGACATCTACTCACTTGGTGTAATTACCTATGAAATGCTCACTGGCAAACTTCCGTACGGAGAGATGCCAGCGAGTTGGTCAAAGAAAAGTTGGCAAGGAATGTGCTACATTCCTGCCAGGGATTGTAATGGCGCAATTCCAGGGTGGTTCGATGGTGCATTGAAGAAAGCCGTCAGCCCCGATGCCGGAAACCGGTATCGAGAACTCTCAGAGTTTCTCTATGACTTGCGCAATCCCAATAAGGCGTTGATATCTCAAGATAAACGCCCACTGCTGGAAAGAAATCCGGTAGTGTTCTGGAAAGCTACCAGCTTCCTCCTTGCCTGCGCTGTAGTCTGGCTGTCAGTACTCTTGCTCAACTGACATTCTCAGCCAACAAATCACCCCCTAGCTCGAATCCCTTATCGGCCCCAATTTGGTGCATTTCTGCATGCGAGCGCACCAAACAGGTTCGAGTAGTTACCAAACAAGTTCTCTGGAGCCCATGCCAGAGGTTAACAAAAGCGTTTTTTTGGTTTTGATTTATGAATAAAGAGACATTAATCGTCGTAGGCAACGGAATGGTTGGACACCGATTCCTCGAAGCCATACAGGATCGCAATCTCACAGAGCAGTACGAGGTTGTTACTTTCTGTGAGGAGCCACGCCCAGCCTACGACCGCGTACACTTGTCTGAGTATTTTGCTGACAGCGATGCGGATGCGCTGTCTCTGGTCAAAGAAAACTTCTTTGCTGATTCCGGAATTACTTGCCACATCGGTGACCAGGTCGTAGCTATTGATCGCGACAGAAAGGTCGTCATATCGAAGAAAGGCCTGGAGCTTTCCTACGATCGACTGGTGCTCGCCACAGGCTCCTACCCATTCGTTCCGCCAATCCCGGGCAACGATCGCCCCAACAGTTTTGTTTACCGGACGATTGAAGATCTGGAGGCTATCCAGGCTGCCGGTAATGATGCGCAGGTTGGCGTCGTAGTAGGTGGCGGATTACTCGGTCTGGAAGCAGCCAACGCCCTCAAGCAGATGGGTGTCGAAACGCATGTGGTCGAATTTGCTCCAAGACTCATGGCCCTCCAGATCGATGAGTGGGGCGGTTTATTACTCAAGAACAAGATTGAAGAGCTTGGTGTCAAAGTGCACACCTCTCGAGCGACAACAGAAATTATTGATGGCGAGAACTGCAAGCACAGATTGTGTTTCAGTGATGGTGAATTTCTTGAGACAGATATTGTTCTCTATTCCGCCGGCATCAGACCGCGGGATGAGTTGGCACGAGATTGTGGTCTGGAAATAGGTCAGCGCGGCGGAATCGTGATCGATAACCACTGCCGAACCTCAGACGACGATATCTTCGCGATAGGTGAGTGTGCGCTCTGGAATAATCAGATTTTTGGATTGGTAGCTCCCGGCTATCAAATGGCCGAAGTTGTCGCTGACTTCCTGCAGGCAGATGACACGCAGTTCCGTGGCGCTGACATGAGCACCAAGCTGAAGCTGCTGGGCGTCGATGTTGCAAGTATCGGTGATGCGCACGGGAATACCGAGGGCGCCAAGAGTTACTCTTTTATCGATGAGCGTAGCGGCATCTACAAGAAGATCGTGGTCAGCGAAAACGGCAAGAAGCTGTTGGGTAGCGTGTTAATCGGTGATGCCGAGGATTACGGTACCTTGCTGCAGTACAAGCTCAATGACATCGATCTTCCGGAACATCCAGATGACCTGATCTTGCCGCAACGTGATGGCAAGGCGAGCACTGGCCTGGGCGTGGATGCTCTACCGGCAAGCGCGCAGATATGTTCGTGCAACAACGTAAGCAAAGGCCAGTTGGTGGATGCCATAGAAGGCGGCGTGCACACATTGGGTGAGTTGAAGTCCTGCACCAGTGCCGGCACGTCATGCGGCGGTTGTGCAGTGCTTGTTGGACAGATTCTCAACTCAGAACTGGAGAAGCTCGGAGTTGAAGTGAGCAGCGATATCTGCGAGCACTTTCCCTTTACCCGCCAGGATCTATACATGCTGGTGCGAACCGAGAAAATCATGTCTTTCTCCGAGCTCATTCAGCGCCACGGCACCGGTAGGGGGTGTGATATTTGCAAGCCCGCAGTCGCATCCATTCTGGCCTCCTGCTGGAACGAATACATTCTCAAACAGGGCCATGCGCCGCTGCAGGACACCAATGACCATTTTCTCGCAAATATGCAGAAGGATGGTACCTACTCCGTAGTGCCGCGCGTACCCGGTGGAGAAATTACACCTGACAAACTCATTGTTCTTGGTGACGTTGCGAAGCGCTATGGACTCTATACAAAAATTACCGGTGGCCAGAGGGTGGACCTGTTTGGTGCGCGCGTGGATCAATTGCCGCTTGTGTGGAAAGACCTGATTGACGCTGGCTTCGAATCCGGCCACGCCTATGCCAAAGCACTACGCACGGTGAAATCCTGTGTTGGCAGCACGTGGTGCCGCTATGGTGTGCAAGATAGCGTGGGAATGGCGATTGAGCTGGAGAACCGTTATCGCGGATTGCGCTCACCGCACAAGATAAAGATGGCAGTTTCTGGGTGTACGCGGGAATGCGCTGAGGCCCAGAGCAAGGACGTTGGTGTGATCGCAACAGAAAAAGGCTGGAATCTCTACGTGTGTGGTAACGGGGGTATGAAACCCCGGCACGCAGATTTGTTTGCATCGGATCTTGATGACGAAACGCTTATCAAATACATCGACAGATTCTTTATGTTTTATATCCGCACGGCGGATCGCCTGCAGCGCACTTCTACCTGGATGGATAACCTGGAAGGCGGACTGGAGTACTTGCAGGACATCATCATCAATGATCGGCTTGGGCTCTGCGACGAGCTGGAAGAAGAGATGAAGCTGGTTATCAACAGCTTCCAGTGCGAGTGGAAGAGTACGATCGATGATCCGGAAAAGATGAAACGCTTTCGTCACTTCATTAACAGCGATGACAAGGATAGCAATGTGGTTTTCGTTAATGAGCGTGGCCAGATTCGTCCCGCACGAACAGAAGAGAAATCAGTCAAGACCGTAGAAGAAAAGGAGTTGCTGGCGAGTTAAGGACTCGTCCGTTTGAACAACGATGAACTCACTAGCTGAAGAATTTAGAGAAGACAGAACCGAAAAGATGACAGATACCGAATTCATGGCTGTTTGCCAAATTGATGACTTGTTGGACAACCTGGGTCAGTGCGCTCTGGTGAAGGGCAAGCAGATCGCATTATTCAAAGTATCTGACTCGGAAAAAATATACGCCATTGATAATCACGATCCGTTCAGTGATGCCAACGTGCTTTCGAGAGGAGTAGTTGGCGATCTGCAAGGCAAACTGGTTGTGGCTTCGCCCATATACAAACAACATTTCGACCTGGAAACAGGTCAATGCCTTGAAGATGAGAATGTTGTGCTCGACACCTATGCCACACGAGTAGTTGCGGGTGTCGTAGAAATTTCCTGTTAGTCGAGAGAGCCCTATGCTGTTTGGTCGAAAGAAGCGCAACCCGATAAAGATTGCAGACAAGAAAGTCGTTGAGTGGAAATACGCCACTTGCGGTTACTGCTCGACAGGGTGCTCGATGGACCTTGGGCTCAATGCTGAGGGTCGTCCGGTTGCGACACGCGGTACTGCAGGAGCGGATGTCAATCGCGGCAAGCTTTGCGTCAAAGGGATATTTGAACACGAGTTGTTCGAGTCAGCGGGGCGCGGAGGCGAGCCTTTGCTGAGAAGTCACAACTACGATGATTTTCAAGCGACTGACTGGGACACTGCGCTCGATCATATGGCTGGCAAAATCAAGTCCATACAGTCGAGCTATGGGCGTGACGCCTTTGCGGTAGTCTCTACTGGCCAGATCATGACCGAAGAATTCTATACTCTCGGCAAACTGGTTCGGGGAGTACTCGGGACGAACAACTATGATGGCAATACAACATTGTGTATGGCATCGGCGGTATCCGGCTACAAGCGTTCGTTTGGGTCAGATGGGCCGCCAGGATGTTACGAGGATTTCGATCATACCGAATGCTTGCTGGCGTTTGGTTCCAATCTGCCTGAGCAGCACCCGATCATTTTC
>JASBUV010000221.1 GCA_030147705.1 Gammaproteobacteria bacterium | reverse complement strand
CAGGCGGCACAACTCCTCGGCCGTGTCCGCTCTCGCACCGGGGACGCCGAAGGCACCGGCCATGGCTACCCAGTCCATAGTTGGGTTGCTGATGTCGAACAAGCTTTTGGCGATTTCGCCGGGATTCTCGACGCCAATCTTTGCGTATTCTGTGTTCAAAATATTGTAAGTGTTATTGGCGAAAATCACTGTGGTGACATTCAGCCCTTCCCGGGCCTGTGTCCAGAAGCTCTGATTGGTGTAGGCAGCACCGCCATCACCAAGCAGAGCAAGGACCGGACGGTCAGGGCAGGCGAGGGCAGCGCCGACGGCACAAGGACCACCTTGCCCGATAGCGCCACCGGTCAGGCTCAACCAGCTATTGGTGTTGCTGTTCTGGCAGAATGCGTAAGCGGCATTTCCGCCACCGGAATCTGTGCAGACAATAACTTCTTCGGGAAGAGTCGCGGCAATGGATTGAATAATGCTCTTATTGCTCAGCTCGCCGCTGGGTAATGCGATCTCTTTCTTCTCGAATCGGGTTACAGGCTCATTCTGTGCTCCCAAGCGTTCCGCGAGGCGGGCGAGCGCATCAATAGCGTCGTCTTCTCTAAAAGTGAAACGATGCACCTGGCAACCGTCAGGAATGAGTTGGCTGGGAACCCCCTGATAAGCAAAAAAACTGGCAGGGATTTCGCCATTCACCAGAATCAAATGATCGATGCCATCGAGCGCGGCAAGTATTTGTTCTGGAAAGTAAGGCAGTCGATTCACTGCCACGCGACCAGGACCGCCATCGACACGGCCCGGGAACGTACCATTGAACAGTTTACAATTGGTCTTGCTGGCGATTCGGCTGGCATGCTCCATGGCCAACTGTTCAGTCGCATGGTGCTCCATTAACAATGCAACTTTGCCGCCGGTAGCGAAGACTTGCGCTGCGGCTTCCACAGCCGCGTCATCAACACGGGGTCGACTGGGCAAGGGATTTGGTTTGGCGGGTCCGTTACTTGGGCCCCAGGCCGCATCGGCTCCCATGATCAGGGTGGCGATCTGCCCGGCAGAACCAGTACTTTGTCGCAATGTCGCGGTGTAAGCGTCCGCGCCATCCTGTGCGAGTGTAGTGGACGTTGAACAGGATTTGCTCCAACTGGAAAAATTCTTTGCGAGTGTATCGATGTCGGAAGTCAATGGTGCATCGTAGCCAACATGGTAATTCGGGTGATTGCCGACGATATTGATGATCGGCGAATTTGCCCGTCGCGCGTTGTGCAGGTTGGCGATGCCGTTTGCCAGGCCAGGGCCGAGGTGCAATAGTGTGGCAGCTGGTTTTCCGGTCATGCGACCGATACCGTCTGCTGCACCGGTGCAGACGCCTTCAAAAAGCGCCAGAACAGATTTGATTCTTGGCACAGCATCCAATGCCTGTACCAAATGCATTTCCGAGGTGCCGGGGTTGGCAATACAGTATTCGACTCCACAATCCGCCAGAGTTTCTATCATGGCGGTGGCGCCGTTCATGGCTTGTTGTTCTTGGCTCATATCCGGGTCCACAATCCTTGAGGCTGTTGAGAAGTTCTGAGGAAACTCTCACTATACGGAGCAGTTCACTGCAAACAGTCGAACCGCAGAAGGGACGCTATCATAGCATCACACCAATGGTCAGTAGCAACGCACAACAGGACTTTGCTGTTCACGTCGTCGATCTCTTGCAGGGACTCGGGCCTGTTACATTCCGGCGCATGTTTGGCGGCCACGGTATCTTTCTGGATGGGTTAATGTTTGGCCTGATTGATGGCAACACCTTGTATTTCAAGGCAGATTCGGAGAGCAAACAGGCATTTGTCGATTTGGGACTTGAGCCATTCACCTATATTCGCCAGGGACAGGTGCTGTCACTGTCCTATTATCAAGCCCCGGACGAGGCTCTGGAGGATATTCAGGAAATGTTGCGCTGGGGGAATCTGGGCTTCGCCTGTGCACTACGTGCGGTGACTCGCAAGCAAAAATAGGCAAGCCACTGTTTCTTCCCGGGGATTGCGGTACACTGCAAGGCATCTGATCTTGGAGTCTCAAATAGGGGGGAGACCATGAAGGCTGGATTCACACGACAGGCAGCTCTGGCAGCTGCATTTCTCACTTTCGCCGGACCGGCGATGGCACAAGATGACTTTCAGGTTCCACGAACGCAGTGGGGTCAGCCCGACCTACAAGGGGTCTGGAACTTCAGTTCCGTTATTCCCCTGCAGCGTCCGGCATTCTTTGGTGACAAGCAATTTCTCACTGAGGAAGATCTTGCTGCGCTGACCGCACAGACCGAGGCGGGGCTCGAAGCCATAAACAACGCGGGTACAGGCGGCTACAACACGTTCTGGACCGAGATGGGACACGGCAACGATAATCGGACCTCGCTTATCGAATACCCGGAAAATGGCCGACTGCCTGAGATTCAGGAGGGTGTACCAATTCAGCGCGGGGGGCTGGGACCGGATGAGCCGGGCGAGCGCCCCGTGCGCATGATAGTTGGTGGTATCTCCAAGGACGGACCAGAAGATCGTGGTTTGTCTGAGCGCTGCATCGTCGGATTCAATGCCGGACCACCGTTTACGCCCAATCTCTACAACAACAACGTGCAGATTATCCAGAACAAGGATTATGCGGTGATTATCACGGAAATGATTCACGATGCCCGCATTGTGCCATTGAACGGTCAGGCTCCTCTCGATGAGTCCATTGAACTCTGGTCAGGAGACTCGCGTGGCTACTGGGATGGCGACACTCTCGTTGTGGAAACCCGGAATTTCAGCAGCCTGACCCAGAGCTTCTCGCCATTCGGTACGGGCGCAGAGAAGAAGCTGACAGAGCGCTTCACCTTAACCGATCAATACACACTGGAGTATGAATTTACACTGGAAGATCCTGCCACCTTCAAAGACAAACTGGTCGCGATGGTGCCCATGTCCAGAGTCGATGGCTTGATGTATGAATATGCCTGCCATGAAGGCAACTATGGCATGGTGAATATTTTGCGCGGTGAACGTATGGAAGAGGCGAGGACCACCGAAGCCCAGTAGCCCAGTAATTCAGACCAGGCCAGACGCTTGGTGAGCAAATCAACAAGGTCGGCTTAAGCCGGCCTTTTTTGTATTCAGAATTAATAGCTATCGCAGTCGATGTTCAGATTCAATTCAGCCTTGTAACAGTAAGGTGTGAGGGTCGATGAGGTCCGGTGGTCATACCACGCAGAACCCACACACCCTGTATCCATTGGAACTCTCGTCGATCTACCCGCATGGTTGTATGGCGGATGACCATGCGGGTTTTTTCTGACTGGCCATTTTCAGGCTCGGTCGAATCGCTCCTTGATCTATAGTAATTCTTTGATAGTATTCAGATTTTGTCGCAGCACCTCGCTGGCGAGTCAACAAAATCAATGATAACGATTCGACCTATTTCTCCCGCCTCCCCCACACTTGCCAGTATTCTTGCCAGGCATGCGAAAGCAGCAACTCAGCTCTCTCTGATTCTGGTGTTCTTGCTCAGCTTTGTGGCCCAGGCTCAGTCAGATTATCCCGAATTGGATGCGGAGAATTACCCGGTTCCCAGAGATATGAGTGCAGTGAGTTTTTATCTCATCACTGTCGATGTAGGGAATAACGTCTGGGATAACTTTGGGCATACTGCATTACGGGTGATTGATCAAAGCACCAATACTGATCTGGTCTTCAATTGGGGCGTGTTCAGAATCGAGGGAGGACCGGTCAGCTTCGCCTACAATTTCTTCAAGGGCATCATGCGCTACGAATTGGAGACGCGTCCCCCGGCTGCAGAATTTGCAATGTATCGCGACCAGCAGCGCACCGTCTGGCAGGATAAAATCAACCTGACCAATCCGGAAAAGGAAATTCTTTATCGTCGCTTGTTGTGGAATCTGGAAGAAGAAAATCGAACCTACGACTATCTCTACTTCTTCAATAACTGCACAACCAGAGTTCGGGATTACCTTGACGAGGCGCTGGGTGGCAGGATTCGAAATCAGTTTGCCGGAGTGACACAGACAAGTTTTCGTGACGAGGTTCAGGCGCACTACCAATCTCAGGCGCTGATCGGTTTATCGCTTGACGTGCTCATGAACTCGAATATCGACAGGCCGATGACTGAATGGGAAGCGATGTTCTTGCCTCTTGAGCTGCGTGATTCATTGGCGCAGGTGGGTTCAGATGTCGCTATCGGAGGGCAACGCCAAATGCTCTTGTCTGATCACCAGGAAATCATGCGCTTTCCTGCTCCCGCACGACAAAGCGATCCCTACCGACATGCCTCGATCGTTCTTCTCGCTCCAGTGTTGTTTCTGTTGCTGATGCTGAAACGCATTCCAATGTCCTACTTCGCAACTCACTCGCGAATCGGTTTGAAACTCGCACCGGTTTCGTTCCGCCTGCTCGGTTTACTCGGGCTCGTGACAGCAGTATTTAGCGGGGTGTATGGTGTTTTGATGTTAGGTAGCTGGTTCGTATCTGATCATCTCGATCTGCACCACAACGTAAATCTGCTTCTATTCTGGCCAACAGATTTGCTGGGTATTGTTGTAGCACTGCGCTGGCTGTTTTTCTGCAAGGCTTTTCCAACCACTCATAATACTGGGCCTTTTATCAACTACTATATTCTCGCACACGTGCTGGCCATGCTCGTGTACGTGGCAATCTGGTTCACAGCCTGGTCACCGCAGGAAATTGATTCACTGGTGCGTTACGTTGTGCCGGGGTTTTTCCTGTTTACGGTGCTGATGTGGGTGGTCGGTTTTGAGCCTGCCAAACCCAAGAACATGTTCTTCTAAGCGCTAATTAGTACATTGCCAGCGCAGGATCAGCCGCCTCACTTCCACAGCCTTTTTTACAGGCGAAAAAAAGCCGGGTACAAGACCCGGCTTAATCTTCCAGTAAACTGTTTTACTGACTTACATATCGACGATTTCAACTCGTCGATTGCGCTGCCATGCAGCTTCGCTGCTGTTACGGTCAGCTGGACGCTCTTCACCATAGCTTACAGTTTCAATCTGTGAGCGGGCTGCGCCATTCACGATCAGGAAATTGAGGATGCCATTTGCACGACGCTCACCCAATGCCAGGTTGTATTCGCGTGTGCCGCGCTCGTCGGCGTGGCCTTCAAGACGCACTCGCTTGCTGGGATTGGCAGCAAGATCACGAGCATGATAAGTCAGGATTTCGCGGTCTGCAGCACGGAATTCAGCAACATCGAAATCAAAATAGAACACGCGTGTAGCGAGGGCAGATCGCATCATGCGCTCTTCCGCTTCGGCAGCGCGTGCTCGGGCTGCTTCCTCTTGCTCCCTTGCCAGGCGAGCGGTGCGTTCTGCTTCGGTCTCACCCTGGGTGGTCTCAGGCGCTGCAGTATCCATCTCTTCGCTGGAAGAACTACACGCGGCCAAGCCGCTGAGGGCCAGAATAATCAAAGCCAATTTTGTAAGTTGCGTTATTTTCATGGCAGCTCCTGCTATGTCTAAATGCAATCCGGAAAGAATCTGTTTAAATACAGTATCTTAAATTACAAATACCGTACCCTGAATTGAGTGCGAAGCATAACGCATAATTTTGGGCAAATCTATCAACCAAGTGTAATTTTCCGTGTGCTTCGCTCGCTGTAAACGCCCGTAAACAGTGCGTTGCCGCACAAGGTGTCAGGTTTATCGAGCAAACGTTCTAAGTTACTTAACTCGAGGCGAGGTTTAGTGGTAATCTTCGCAGCGTTTCTCGCTAAGTCCGTGCAATGCTGCACATTCTGGCCCGACCGCTCTATCAGAATGCGTCGGCTGGGGGCTGAGCTATGCATTTTGATTAGTCGATAGGCAAGGAGTGATGTCTTGAACGCAGATTTCACGGCAGAAGAGCTGGCATTTCAGGAAGAAGTGCGAACGTTTCTACAACAAGAATTTCCTCAGGAATTCAAAGCCAAGGTGGATGCCGGCATTCGCCTCACGAAAGAAGAAACTGTTCGTTGGCAGAAAATTCTCTACAAGAAAGGCTGGGCAGCCCCGAACTGGCCGGCGGAATACGGCGGCACAGGCTGGACAGCCACTCAGAAATATATCTTCGCCACTGAAATGGGCCTGATTGGAGCTCCGGAGCCAGTGGCTTTCGGGATGAAGATGGTTGCTCCTGTGATCATGACCTATGGCACGGAAGAGCAGAAACAGCGATTTTTGCCGGATATTCTCGAGAGTAATGTCTGGTGGTGCCAGGGCTACTCCGAACCGAATTCCGGATCTGACCTTGCTTCGTTGAAAACCACGGCGGTCCGCGATGGTGACGAATACGTTGTGAACGGCAGCAAAACCTGGAATACCTATGGTCAGTATGCCGACTGGATATTTTGCCTGGTCCGCACAGACAGCACTGTGAAGAAGCAGGAAGGAATCTCATTTCTGCTCATCGACATGAAGTCACCCGGCATCTCCCTGAAGCCGATCGTGCTGCTCGATGGCCATGCGGAAGTGAACGAAGTCTTCTTCGATGATGTTCGAGTCCCCGCGGAAAACCTCATAGGGGAAGAGAACAAGGGATGGACTTATGCCAAGCTCCTCCTAACTCACGAACGTACCAATATTGCTGGCGTTCCGCGCAGCAAGCGTCGCCTGGAAGCACTCAAGAGAACGGCAGCCAACACCGACGACGGTTTTGGAGGCAACATGGCTAACAACGCCATTTTTGCCAGAAAACTCGCCGACGTCGAGATCCAGCTGCAAGCACTGGAATACGCTGAACTACGGACTCTTGCGGCGTTGAGTGTAGGCAAAGCGCCCGGGCCAGAATCATCCATTCTGAAAATCGTGGGCACCGAGCTCGCACAGCAAATGGATGAAATGTTCGTAGAACTCGCCGGCTATCACTGTCTGCCATTTGTGCCGGAGCAGTTTGAAGATGGTTTTCAGGGTGAACCGATCGGGCCTGGGACAACCGCTGCAACCGCGCTGAACTATTTCAACATGCGCAAGCTTTCAATTTTCGGTGGATCGAACGAGATTCAGCGCAACATTATCTGTAAAGCCGTGTTGGGGCTTTAAGACGGGCCACAACAGGGAGAGGATGTAGAGTGGATTTTTCATATACCGAAGTGCAGCAGATGCTGCAGGATCAGGTGCAGAAGTTCGTGCAGAAGAGTTACGACTTCGAGACCCGTAACAAGATTATCGAATCCGAAAAAGGCTATAGCGAAGAGAATTGGGCCTTGTTCGCCGAACTGGGCTGGCTGACAGTTCCGTTCAGCGAGGAAGATGGCGGGCTCGGCGGCTCAGCTGTAGACCTGATGGTCATGATGGAAGAATTCGGCAAGGCCAATCTGGTTGAACCCTATCTTGCAAATGCGGTGCTGGCCGGAGGACTGATAAGCCGTCTGGCGGGTGCAGATTCCAAAGCTGCACTGCTTGAGTCGCTGATGACAGGGGGCGTGCAGTTGGCGTGTGCCTATGCCGAGACGGGCAGTCGATTCAACCTCGCAAATGTGAGTACGGTTGCCAATACAGAAGGCGATGCGATTGTATTGAACGGAGAAAAAGTCGCTGTTCTCAACGCGGCGAATGCTGAAAAGATTCTTGTGGTTGCAAGAGAGAGTGGCGCTGTCGCGGACCGCGAAGGAATCTCGGTATTTATTGTTCCAGCCGATGCTGACGGACTCAGCGTACGCAAGTTCCCTACGATTGACGGCAGACAAGCGGGCATTGTGAAACTCAATGGAGTCACGCTATCAGCCACTAACCGCTTGGGTGCCGCAGGCACGGCCTTATCTGCGCTGGAAGAGGTTATTGACCAGGCGACTGTCGGTGTTTGTGCGGAGGCAGTCGGGGCTCTGGAAATGCTGTTGCGAAAGACTGTCGAGTACAGCAAGACCCGCAATCAATTCGGGGTACCGATCGGTACCTTTCAGGCTCTGCAGCATCGCATGGCAGACATGTTCATAGAGTGCCAGCTAGCCCGCTCTATTACGATTATGGCGGCCATGAAGCTTGATAGTAGCGCCAGTCCCGCTGAAAAAACCAAGGCGGTGTCAGCTGCCAAGAGCAAGGTTGGCAAAGCCATCCAGCTCGTCGGGCAGGAGGCAATCCAGATTCACGGCGGCATTGGCACGACGGAAGAGTTGGATGTGGGCCATTATTTCAAGCGCGTGACCGCATTGAACGTTCTGTTCGGCGATGCGGATTTCCACAGCGAGCGCTTTGCTTCGTACTAGTTTTCTCGTCAGATTGAGTTATGAGTGAACTGGTATTGGTCAGGCATGGGCAGGCGTCATTCGGCGCCGAGTCCTATGACAAACTCAGCGAACGCGGCATTGATCAGGTCAAGCTGCTCTGCCAGCACTGGCAGTCTCTCGGTGAGCAATTCGATGTTCTCTACAGCGGCGAGCTGATCAGGCAGCAGGAAACTGCTGCGGAATTAATGCCTCTGCTACGCGACTCTTCCCTCACCATTCAAACCATAGCTGGATTCAATGAATACAACGGCGATCCGTTGTTGCAAATTTATCTGCGCAAGCACGCACAGGCCGACGGTCTAGATCCTGTCCCGGCATGGCCAATCCGCGACCCGGCATTATTCCAACGCTTGTTCGAGGCGGCGACGAGCTGCTGGATCAACGATGAGTTAGTGCCTGATGCGGAAGATACGGCATTTGAGGCCTTTTCCGATTTTCAGGCTCGTGTTTATCAGGCACTGGATGAATTGATGGCGCGGCACTCGAATGGCAGCCGTGTACTGGTAGCGACGTCGGGTGGGGTGATTGCAATGGCACTGCAAAGAGTGCTGGGATTTCCTGATCAACATGTTATCAATACCAACTGGATGGTGCATAACAGTTCAGTGACAAGATTCAAATACGGCAGGGGGAAGTTATCACTCACCCAGTTTAATTCCCTGCCGCATCTGGAGAAGGTAGACTTGCAGAAACTTGTCACTTACCGATGAGCAAAAAGGTTCATAGCACGGGAACCGGAACAAGAAGGGAATTCAGCGTGGGAACAACTGATCTAATCGATCGCCCCGGAGCAATACGAGAGGGCGAAGAGCTGGATCTTGATGCACTGAAACAGCATCTGGAACCAGTGCTTGGAGCGCAAGCGGCCAATCTGACTGTCAAGCAATTTCCTGGCGGCCATTCAAATCTCACTTACCTGCTAAGTAGTGGAGACGAGCAATGGGTGTTGCGTCGCCCGCCATTCGGCAGCAAGGTAAAGTCAGCACATGATATGTCGCGCGAATACCGAATCCTGTCGGCGTTGAAATCGGTTTTCCCCTACGGGCCTGTGCCAGTGCATTTCTGTGAAGATCACAGCGTAATCGGTTGTGATTTCTATTTGATGAATTACATAGAGGGGCTCGTTATTCGCCGGGATTATCCCGAAGAGCTCGGTTTTAGCCCTGCACAGAAGCGACAACAGCTGCTGAATTTTTTCGATGTACTGGGTGAATTGCACTCGGTAGATCTCGTCGAAGCTGGGTTGGACAATTTCGGTAAGCCCGCAGGCTATGTGCAACGACAAGTCGATGGCTGGTGCAAGCGTTGGGTCAACTCTGTGACACCGGACGCTGTGAATTGTGATCACATCATGCAGTGGCTTCAGGACAACATGCCAGCCGAAAGCGGCAAGGCCAGTGTGATTCACAACGACTACAAACTGGACAATGTGATTTTCGATGTTAACGATCCGCTGAAGGTTATCGGAGTGCTAGATTGGGAAATGTCGACTGTCGGCGATCCACTCATGGATCTGGGCTGCACACTTGGCTACTGGACCCAAACAGACGATCCTGACTTTTTTCGTGCGTCGCGCACCATGCCTTCGGACGTTGAAGGCGCGCCAACGCGCGCAGAAATCGTTGCACGATTTCAGGAACGAACAGGACTATCGGTTGCCGACTTCCCGTTTTACTTCTGTTTTGGACTGTTTCGGTTAACCGTGATTGGCCAGCAGATTTACTACCGCTTCTATCATGGTCACACCAAGGATGAGAGATTTCGCGGATTTTTGACCAAATCAGTGGCGTTACAAAAAATGTGTGACTTGATAATAAAAGGTGAGCTCACCACCTGAGGAAACTCCATGTCTGTGAAAATTTCTGATCTCTTTTCTGTGGCCGGCAAGACCGCAATCGTCACTGGAGGTTCACGCGGTATCGGTCGAATGATCGCGGAAGCCTTTGTCAGCAACGGCGTAAAAACCTATATCACTGCGCGCAAAGCAGAAGCCTGCGAGCAGGCGGCAGCTGAAATGAACGAGCTTGGTGAATGTATCGCTATCCCGGTGGACTTGTCGACCACAGAAGGGCGTGAGAATTTCGTCGCGGAAATCAAGTCCCGGGAGAGCAAGCTCGATATCCTGGTTAATAATGCGGGAGCCGCATGGGGAGCTGCGTTTGAGGAGTATCCTGAATCCGGCTACGACAAGGTCATGGACATCAACGTCAAGGCGGTATTTCTTCTCACCCGAGACTTGCTTCCGCTACTGACTAAAGAAGCCTCGCAGGAAGCGCCGAACAGAGTCATCAATATCGGCTCGATAGACGGGCTGCGCGTCAGTAGCACTGATAATTTCGCGTACGGGGCAAGCAAGGCCGCCATCCATTTTCTGACGAAGAATCTCGCATTGCGGCTGGGGCCAAAAGGCCTGACCGTGAACGCTATTGCACCTGGGCCCTTTCAGTCCCAGATGATGGACTACATGTTGACTAAATTTGGCGACAAAATCGCAGCCGAGAACCCATTAGGGCGCATCGGCTCTCCCCGGGATATGGCCGCATTGGCGCTTTATCTTGCCTCCAACGCAGCCAGCTATGTGAACGGGCAGGTCATCGCACTGGATGGCGGGCGTCATCTCGGCGCACGTGTGGACTGATAGGCGCAGTCCATCGCTATTCAGATTTCAATCTCTTCCGCTCAGTGTTAAGTTAGGCGTCCAAATTGCACTGGTGATCCGTTTTCGGGGTCGCCAGACGCATATCGTCTGAACTGTCAGGTAAGTAGAGTGAGTGCAGCCAAGGCCCACGGGCTCCCCAAATCAGTAATCGCCGCTATGGCTTTCGTAAGTGGTTTCAGCATCATGACCGTTGAGATGCTGGGGGCGCGCATATTGTCACCTTACTTTGGCGGCAGTCTTTCTGTCTGGGGCAGCATCATCACGATATTCATGCTTGCTTTGTCTGTGGGGTACCTGATCGGCGGCAGATTATCTACGCGCCATCCCAGCCCAACAACTTACGCCGGATTTTTCATGGTCGCCGCGATTACCAGTCTTCCGATTATTCTGTTCGCTGATGCCATCATGGAGCCGATTTTTCTTACTGTGGTGGATCCTCGCTACGGCTCGTTGATTGCCTCGATTCTGCTGTTCTTTATTCCTACAGCGATACTCGGGATGATATCGCCGTATTCAGTGCGGCTGATGGTAGAAAGCCATGAACACAGCGGCCATATGGCGGGCGTGTTGTTTTTCGTCTCCACTGTCGGGAGTGCAATTGGCACACTGGGAACGAGTTTTTATTTTGTGCTCTGGTTCGAAGTTAACCAGATCCTGTGGGGCGCTGTTATCGCTCTCTTGCTGGCGGCAGCGACAATTCTGTTAACGCAGCAGCTCTTTCAGAGCCGCGGAAATCATTCTCAAGGCTATGCGAATCGACCACGCAAATCTGCTTCCTAAACTGATCACACTGCTTTGCTTGTTCTGCGCACAAGTGTCGGCGCAGGAAGTGATCCATGAGGAGAAATCGAAGTATCGCGATATTACTGTTACTCAGCAGGGTGACAGGCGTTGTCTGCTGTTTAACGTACATCGCGGTGATCGCAATCAGACGTGTATGTTAGTCAGCAATCCGGACGAACTTGTCTTTGATTACACGCGCATGAGTTTCGCTGGCTTGTTACTCAATCCCAACCCCAAGAGTGTGCTGGTTATCGGTCTGGGTGGCGGGTCTATTCCCATGACGTTCTCTGATCTGTTTCCCGATGCCAGGATTGATGTGGTTGAAGTCGACGAGGCAGTGGTGCGTGTGGCCGAGGAGTTCTTCAATTATCGGGATACAGAGAACATGAAGGTGTTTGTCGATGATGGCAGACCCTTTATCAAACGCGCGGGGCTGCGCGGTGTAACCTACGACTTTATCGTTCTGGATGCCTTCAGTGGTGACTATATTCCGGAGCATATGCTGACTCGTGAGTTTCTCCAGGAAGTGAAGAGCATCATGACCGATGAATCGGTCCTGGTGGCCAATACGTTCTCCACAAGCAGGCTCTATGATCATGAATCTGTGACTTATCAGCGCGTGTTTAACGAGTTTTTTAATTTCAAACTTCCCACATCGGGCAATCGCATCATTATTACCCAGCTTGAAGCGCTCCCTCCAAGAGGGGAACTGGTTGCACGGGCGCGAGAATTGGCAGATAGCTTGACCAAGTATGGCGTACCTTTGAATGACTATCCGCGTCGCTTGTCGACTCGGGTTGATTGGGATATGAGCCGACGAGAGCTCACCGATCAATATTCTCCGGCGAACCTGCTGCGCCGCAATTAAAACAATCAGCAGACGGCGCTCATCAGGAGGCTGTATGAAAACTGCTCTACATTTCTTTTCATTTGTTTCACGCTCTTCAATAGCCGCGTTCATTCTTATTCTTGGCCTCTCATCTTCTGTTCAAGCGGATGTGCAGATAAAGTCAGATGTGGTGTATGGCCACAAAGATGGCATGGCTCTGGTCTATGATGTCCTGCGCCCGGAAAATGCAGACGGCGCTGCGATCGTCTATATGGTGAGTGGCGGCTGGTTTTCTCGCTGGGCGCCACCAGAGTCGCGTGTAGAACGCTTCAGAGACATGCTGGACGCCGGATTTACTGTGATTCCAGTGCATCACGGCAGTGCGCCGCGCTATCACGTACCGGATGCCTATGCCGATGTCAGCCTGGCGATCCGCCACATCAAACACCATGCAGAACATCACGGAATAGATGCTGACAGAATCGGAGTTACAGGGGGTAGTGCGGGTGGACACTTGTCATTGATGCTGGGCCTGGCTGCAGACTCTGGCAACCCGGATTCTACTGATGCGCTCTTGCGACAAGGTAACGAAGTTGCTGCTGTGGTGGCCTATTTTCCACCAGTGGATTTGCGTCGATTGGTAGGCCCAAACGAGCGATTTCCGGCGCTGAATTTCGACGCTGAAAAAGCCGCTGCGATTTCGCCAATACTGCATGCGGACCCTTCCGATCCACCGACCCTGTTGATTCATGGAGATGCTGATGATCTCGTAAACATCAGCAATTCAGAAATCATGTTCGCTGAATTTCAGAAGCAGAATGTGGTCTCAGATTTCATCGTGATAGAAGGTGGTGAACATGGCTTCCGCGGTGATCATGCTGTGGAGGCTGATGCTGCGCGTCTGGCCTGGTTTGAATCTCACCTGCGATGAAAGATTGGATTACTGCCAACGCAAGTCGCGTTGGCAGCAGACTTTTTTGCTGCGAGCCTAGTCCTCGTCGCCCACATGCACGGTAAGCACGTCACAGGGCGCACCGTGTAGCACTTTGTTTGCGGTGGAACCCAATAAGATTTTCCAGCCTGAGTGGCCGTGACTTCCTATTACAATGGCGTCGGCACCGATTTCTGCAGCAAGATTGCGAACTTCTGGCGCTGGCGAGCCCATCAGTGTGTGAATATTACCTCTGGGTAATCCTGAGGCTTGCCCCAATTTCTCCAGTCGTTGTTCGGCGAAATTGATCGCTTCCTGTTGCAGCTCGCTGATATTAACGGCATAGATATCCATGCTATAGGCAGCGGCTACGGGCTCTACAACATGCACGAAATGCAGGCTCGCGGTACCCTGGGAAAGTTCGATAGCAGTATCTATGATCTTCTGTGAATCGTTTGACAGATCCACGGCTATCAGAATTTTCTTGTACATGACAATCCTCCTCGCTACAGGCTTGTTACCTGAGGCTTTCGAACTGCTTTACACCCCCATCCTGAGCCACTCGGTTTGCTTCTGTCAACA
>JASBUV010000203.1 GCA_030147705.1 Gammaproteobacteria bacterium | reverse complement strand
CCGTGCCGGTGGCAGCTGGGTTCCGCAACAGCCTGCTGGAGCGCGGCCGGTTATTTCATTCAACGACACGCTGAATTTCCACCTCAATGGAGAGGATGTGCAAGCCTTCCTCGTTCCTCCGGCGCACACCGACGGCGATGTCTTTATCTATTTTCCCGAATCCGATGTGCTCCATCTCGGCGATGTCTACCGAACGACCAGCTACCCGATTATCGACATCTATAATGGCGGCAGTCTCCGCGGCACAATTGCGGCTCTCGACAAAGCGATTGATATTGCCGGGCCGGGAACCAAAATCATTCCGGGTCACGGGCTTGAGGTGGTAGGCCGGGCTGAACTCGTCGCGTTTCGCGACATGATCCTCGATATTCAGCAGATCGTACTCGGCATGATTAATCAGGATATGAAACTCGAAGCCATCATGGCGGCCAATCCCACCGCGGCCTATGATGCCGAATGGACCAACGACCCGGGCTGGGGCCCGGAAGATTTTGTGCCGATTGTCTATTACGAGCTGGGCGGCTCAGGCAGGCTTGCGGATTTCTAGTTACCACTTGTCACTCATTATCTAACGTGCGCTCACTCAGGCCTTAGATGAGCCGCATGCCCGACTAATACAGTGGAGAATTCCAGAACACTGGAGTTCTTCATTACATTATCAGTCAAATTCCTACAAAATGGCCGATACAAAAGAAGGTTGGAATTAAAACTATCAGTCTCCTGTTCACTAATTAACGCCTATGCTCCCGGCTCTAGCTCACTCTCACTCGATCCCATTCGAAAACCGTGCTCAGTGGCATCCTGTTCTGTCCACAATGAAGATGCTCGTTCAGATTGTGCTGCTTTTTCTGGCTACTGCTTCACTGACTTCTGCCGCCGAGCTGCGCGTTTATGCAGAAAAAAATGCAGTAGACAGCCGAACGGTCGTCACCAATGAAGGTACACGTATCGAAGGATACGCCAGCGATCTGGTGCGAACCTTGTTGGCAGAAGCCGGTCACACAGCGGATATCCGTGTTGTTCCGTGGCCACGATTGATGATCTCGCTTGAATCTGAACCGAATGTGCTGGCATTCAATATGACCCGAACTCCTGATCGCGAGGAGCGCTTTTATTGGATCGGCGAGATCCGTCCGGTTACTTTTCAGCTCTGGGGGTTGGGCGAGAGAGCACATGAGTTACCAACCGTTCTCGAGGATGTTCGAGACTACCGTATCAGCGCCTTCCGTGATGATGTGGTTGAGCAGTATTTGCTCAGTAAAGGATTTACCAACCTCGTCTATGTTTCTGACACATCTGATGTCTGGGGCATGCTTGAGCGACGCAGAATTGATTTTATTCCCTATATCCGCTCTGGCATGGAAGAGTTCATGTCTCGCCTGGACTACGCCGGGGACGCGCTCGTGCCGGTTATCGAACTCGAAGAGATTTCCACAGCGCATTACCTGGTCATGAGCAAAAGCTCCGATCCGGAGCTGGTTGGCTTGCTGCAAGCCACTTTTCAGCGCCTGGTTGAAAACGGTGCCTATGAGCGGTTGCTGGGCGATACCGCCGGGCGCTAGACCAGTCAGCAATCGGGGTTTGCGGCCCGGAGTGTTTTTTGCCAATCCGTGAGATAATCACTGTCCACCATCTGTCAGTGTACAAGCGAAACACTTCCCAAGCATCATGAGACTAATCCTGCTACTGATCATACTGCCTTCTTCATTCGCCCATGCAGCGTGCGTGATTCTGCTTCACGGTCTCGCGCGTACAGACAACTCCATGAGCGAATTGGAAACCAAGCTCGGCGAGGCAGGCTTCGCCGTCGTCAACACCGGTTATCCTTCGCGCCGGCATTCCATCGAGGAACTTGCCGAAATTGCTATTCCTCCAGCCCTGGAATCCTGCGATGAAAGCAGCCCCGTGCATTTTGTCACCCATTCGCTCGGCGGCATTCTCGTTCGTCAGTATTTGCAACAGCACGACATCGAAAACCTGAAGCACGTGGTAATGCTGGGGCCTCCGAATCAGGGTAGCGAACTTGTTGACACACTGAACGCAATCCCGGGCTTTCGCCTCCTCAATGGACAGGCGGGTGTGCAGCTTGGCACCGATGAACAAAGTATTACCGAGGAACTCGGGCCGGCGAATTTTGATGTAGGCATCATCGCAGGCACGAGAAGTATCAATCCGCTCTACTCGGCGATTCTGCCCGGCGATGACGATGGCAAGGTCACTGTCGAAAGCACCAGACTCGAAGGCATGCATGAGCACATCGAAATGGCCACGACTCATACCTTCATGATGAACAATAACCGCGTCATCGAGCAGGTTTTACATTACCTGCATCATGGTGAGTTTCTGCGCGAAGAAAATCGGCCTTAACTTGGTTCGCTAAGTAATTGACGACTCACAACTGTAGTGGTTCAATCATTGCCACAGATCATTATTGAATGAATTGTCAGAATTATTCCTACACTCACAGAAATTACTGATTTCCAGTTGTTTCAACGCTGACACACCCCGCGTGACATGCTCAGTTTTTGAGTGCTTGATCTGCAGTTTACCAATGACAATAAATAATAAAGGACTGCACACTGTCTGAATCTGATTCGGACATCGCCAGGATCTTGCTCTCGCACTTCAGGCAAGCGACTAGTCCGACACTACGGAGCTCCGTATGTCAGAAAACAAACCTTCATCCACTCAGGGCTCGTTTGCTGAAGTTTTCGCTGCAGAAAGAGCCGCGATCCGCAAGCGCCGCGCGACAATCGGCTTGACACCAGCTGAAGAAGAGGTGATCGGGCTTCAACACTTCGAAGGTGATCCCGAGTACCGCCCTTCAGATATTCTGGCAAACATCTGGCAGACTCTTGAGGATGAAAACGATTCCTGGGAGAAGGCCAGAGATGCAGATGATGTTGAGCCCGGCCTTGTAGGCGTCGCACTCTCCGGTGGCGGCATTCGTTCTTCGACATTCAATCTCGGCGTGTTGCAGGCCATCCACCGGGTCGGATTGTTTCCCTACGTCGACTATCTGTCGACTGTGTCTGGCGGCGGCTACATCGGAACTTATCTGACGACGACTATCAAGAATCTCAAATCCACCTTCTCCTCAGCGGCGAACTCGATCAAAAATGTCTTCCCGTTTGCGCATGAGATGGGCAAGGAAGAACCGGATGAGTTTCGACATCTGCGCAACTACTCCAATTTCCTCGCTCCAAACGGCCGCCATGAGCTGCTCTCTATCCCTCTGGTCCTGCTTAGAGGATTGGTGGTCAACGCACTCATCGTTGTGCCTGCTCTCGCACTGATGGGTTTGTTGCTGGGCTTTTTTATCGAAGATGGCCCCAAAGGCAGCTATCACTATATCTGGGCCGGTTGGACTCCTTTTCCATTCGGTTTCGCGACGCTCTTGCTGATTGGCCTGATCACCATGTTCGCCGCGTACCCCGGCATCCACTATTATCGGGCCAGAAGAGTCCATAAAGGCCGCTGCGAGCCCCCAACAGAGAGTGCAGCACGAGAATTCCGCGCCACGACCATGAAACTCTTGCGTGGTTACTTGATGGTGCTGCTCGCCTTTGCCTTCATCGAGCTTCAGCCCTATGTCTTGCAGGAATTCGAAAGGGGAATCCGCAACATTGGCCCATGGCTATTCGGCGGAGCCGCTGTCTCCCTGCCTTTTGCTGACAAACTCGTCTACGGGCTGAGCAAGCTCAAAGCCTTGCTCGGTGCGACGCTCTACGGACTAATTGGTGTATTGTCGCTGTGGACCTTGTTGCTGTGGTTTACCTTGAAAGCTGTGAAGTTCGACAAGGCCTATCTTACCCAGTTTCTGGATTACACCCGAGAACTGCTCGATGACGATGTTGGCAACACGCTGAGCCAACTGGACTTCTGGACTGATGTCGTCAGCATGGATCAACCGCTGTTCTGGATAGCGTTGATTGTGCTGGTCGGCTACTACGGTTTCAAAACCGTCGACGTCAATTCCACCTCAATCCACAAGTATTACCGCGATCATCTGGTCAAGGCATTTGTTGCCCAGGCTGCAGACGATGACTACATCGCCGCCTTGCCCGCTGATCAGCGGCCAGCTGAAGAAACTCCGGTACCCCGCCTGTCTGAAGTCGACACCGATTATGCCCCTTACCATTTGATCAATGTCGCGCTGAATGCAGAACGGGAAGAAAGCGAGTTTCGTTACCGCAGTGGCCGGCACAGCAGTTTTTTCTTCTTCGGCAAGGCCTATTGCGGCGGCGTTCGAACAGGTTATATCGAGACGGAAAGACTCGAACGGGTTTCCACCAATCTGGATGTTGGTACGGCAATGGCGATATCAGGCGCCGCGGTTGCACCCAACATGGGCAAACTCTCCAATCCTTTTATCGCTTTTGTGCTGGCGATCCTGAATATCCGGCTCAACCATTGGCTGCATAATCCCAGACGGATACTGCAGATATTCAACGATGATTTTCTGACCGAACCGAAAAAGGACAAACGCTTGCGCAGCCTCAGCGGTAAACGCGTTGGCCCGTTCTATTTGCTCCGCGAGATGTTTATGTCATCGAATGTCGAGCAAAAGTTTGTCAATTTGTCTGACGGTGGACACATCGAGAATCTGGGTGTGTATGAATTATTACGCCGACAGTGTCGTCTGATTATTGTCGGTGACGGCGAGCGAGACTCGCATCTGACTTTCAATGGCTTATCGGAAGTCATCCGCCTGGCGCGGATCGATTTTGGTTTCAATATCCAGATGGATGGCCTCGATGAGATTCGCAGCGGCGACCAGCAGTATGCGATCGGCACCATTCGCTACAGTGAGACTCGCACCGGGAAACTCATTTATATCAAATCCAACCTGGGCGGCGACCACAATCTACGCTCCACGCTGGAACCGGAGTTTTACCGCAGCTCGGCCAATCGCGATGATAACGATCTGTTCGACGACAACCCCTATGTCGCTCACTATCAGTCAGTCCACAAGGACTTTCCGCACGAATCCACTGCAGATCAGTTTTTCGATGAATCCCAATTCGAATCGTATCGGGCGCTGGGCTACAACGTCGGCGCAGCAACCTTAATCGCCCCCTGGGTGCCAAACCAAGATGACTAGGAGAATACCCCATGAGTTTCAGTGACGCGTTCAAAACCATCTCGAAAGGTCTC
>JASBUV010000179.1 GCA_030147705.1 Gammaproteobacteria bacterium | reverse complement strand
ATCACAGGGGCTGCGATCGCAACTGGTATCAGGTTGACACTGAATGTCCCCGCAAGCACGCCAGCACTGTAGGCTGCCAGCATGGCACGCACTGCGACATCTCCTGACCAATACACCTTTCACTATTCAGTGTAGTCGCCGAGTCGCAATTCGCCAGTCTGCTAGAAACTTCGCCCTTTACTCCGCGCGCAGGGCCTGAGCTGGCTGAACCGCAGCAGCTCGCCGTGCGGGAATCAGGGTTGCGAGAATACTCAATGCGAAGACTCCCAGCACAACAGTCAGCACATCCATCCATTGCAAATCAGAAGGCAGGAAGTCGATCGGATACACTTCGGCATTGAGAATGCGGAAGCCCAATGCCGATTCCAGCGCCGCAGCCAGATCACTGACCTGTAACGAGCCGATCACGCCGAGCGTCACTCCGATCAGGATACCCGCGAGCGCGATAAGACTGCCCTGCCACATGAACAGATTCCGGATCGTCGCCGGACTCGCACCGAGAGTACGCAAGATCGCGATGTCTCCGGTCTTGTCTCTTACAGTCATGATCAGGGAGACCACCAGATTGAACGCTGCCACGCCAACCAGCAGCCACAACATCAACCCGATTATAGTTTCCGAAAAACGAATATTCTCGTAAATGGCGCCAAATTGCCGCGTCCAGGTGGACATGGCAAATTCATTTCCTAATTGCCCCCTGATACCAACCGCGATTGTTTCAGCGGCCAACACATCATTGGTCATGATGCGAATTCCGTTGTAGGGCGTGCGCAATCTAAACAACGCACGCGCTGCAGTCTGATTGACGAGCACCAATCCGGCATCCAGCTCCTGTGTGCCCACGCGAAAAATACCGCTGACCTGAAAGCTGCGAAACGTCGGCATGGGACTTAAGGGATTGATCGCAATCGAAGTTGAGAAAATGTCAACGTCATCACCCAGGCCAACGCCGAGCTGATCGGCCAATGTCTGACCCAACACGATCCCCCAGCGATTTTCTGCGAGCGCTCCAAGATTTCCCGCAATCATGAAACGATCGAGCGAAGACACCTGCGACTCGAGCGCGGCATCGATACCGTTGATGGCGACACCTTGCACATGATCCGGCGTTGCTACGACTCCTGCCAATTGCGAATAGGGAGTCGCGCTGCGAACGCCCTGCTGCTGCTCCAACGCCTCGATAAGTTGCTGCCAGGATTCTTCGCGTAGCGGCTCTTCAGTAGAAAGAGTGATATGTGGCACTATGCCAAGAACGTTTTCTCGTAGCTCGCGATCAAAACCATTCATCACTGATAACACCGTGATGAGAATTGCGATACTCAATGCAAGCCCCGCGATCGCGATTGCCGACATAAACGACACCAGATGGCTGCGTTTACCTGTACTGACATAACGTGTCGCAATAAAGCGAGGGATAGGGATTGGCTTGTCAGGAAATGCGCTCATGCTACGGGAACTATTTCGAGCCTTGCGAAACGGTTTGTTGTGTTTTCTCGAGCAACTCCCCGTCCGATAACAGAAGTTTGCGCGACATGGAATTGGCAAGCTGCTCGTCATGCGTAACAACGACAAAGCTGATGCCCAGCGAATCGTTGAGCTCTCGCATCAACTCCTTGATGCCGAGCCCGGTTGCCCTGTCCAGATTCCCCGTAGGCTCATCCAGCAAGACGCAGCGCGGTTCCGTGACCAGCGCTCTGGCAATCGCTACTCGCTGACGTTCCCCGCCCGACAATTCTGCTGGCTTATGCTCCACTCGCTCTCGCAAGCCAACCCGGTCCAGAATGGCACTGGCGCGCTCACTCGCCTCCGCGCCGCGCATACCGCCGATCAGCAAAGGCATACAAACGTTTTCCAGAGCGGTGAACTCCGCCAGCAAATGATGAAACTGATAAACGAAACCCAGATAACGGTTACGCAGCATGCCGCGCTCTTTTTCACTTACGGCCGCCAAATCCCGTCCGGCCACCAATACCCTTCCCTGAGTTGGCAAATCGAGACCACCAAGAAGATTGAGGAGTGTTGTTTTACCAGATCCGGAACTGCCGACTATCGCCACTTGTTCACCGGGCATGACAGCAAGATTTACGTCGCGCAACACTTCCACTGATTGCGGGCCTTGCGAATAGGTTTTCACCAGATGTTCGCATAGCAACACTGGCTGATCGGTCTTGGCATCTGAACCGTTGCCTGACCGTGCTTCGGTATGGGCTTCTGTACTGTCCCTGTTCATCTCATTCATAGCGTAAAACTTCCGCGGGCTGAATGCGGCTCGCCCGATAAGCCGGATATAGCGTGGCAAGAAAGCTGATCGCCAGAGCAGCGACTGCAATAAGCCCGACTTCCTGCCAGTAAATTTCAGTGCGTAAATGGGAGAGCAAATAGATATCGGAGCCGGTGAGAATTGAATTGAGCAACTGCTCAAACCACAGGCTTATGGCGCTGATATTATCTGCGAGCACCACTCCAAACAGCACCCCGATCACTGTGCCAATCATGCCTGCAATCATCCCCTGAATAATAAAAATCGCCATAATGACAGGTCGACTTGCTCCCATCGTGCGTAGAATCGCAATGTCTGCATTCTTGTCTGCAACAACCATCACCAATGTCGACACGATATTCACTGCACCAATCAATACGATCATCAGGAGCATGAAACCTGTCAGGTATTTTTCCATATTCAATGCATTGAAGAGACTTGCCTGAGCCACATTCCACGGAACAATTTGTATATCCTGCAACTCGGTACTCTGTGCACCTGACCCCTGCAATACTACCGACTGACTTCCCGCTGCCCTGATAAAATCTTCTGCGATTTCCTGGGCACGAAACACGTCAGCTACCTTGATGCGCAATCGTATCTCCGCATCAGAACCCAGCAATTGTTCCGCCATTGCCAGATTTACCAGCGCAATATTGTCGTTGGCATAGACGCCAAAATCGGCAAAGCCGATTACCGTGATACCGCGCCTGGAGGAAAGGTCCCGGCTCAGGAGGCTACGCAGAGAGATCGCACTAAGCTCCGCCTGCCCGAACACACCAAGACTGCTGGCGAGTTGTGTCCCAAGAACAACATTGGCTTCATTACTACCGAGCGCAGCAAGCATGTCACGGTAGTGCGAACTTGGATTATCTACAACCGCCGCTTCAAGCGACGCATCAATTCCACGCAAGCGAATAAATTGATCCACACCCTGATAGCGCAACAACACCTCACCTTCTATGTAAGGCGCAACCGCGAGCACATCCGCGGAAGCATTGGCTTGTTCCAGATAGGCCTGCCAGTTGTTTTCGATTGTTGCCCCGGATACTGTGACATGTGGCACCGACTTCAAAGCCTCTCGACGCAGTGTATCAATGGAGCCATTGATGACCGACACGGCGATGATCAGTATCAGCACACCGAGGCTGATTCCCAGCATGGAGATGAGAGAGACAAAGGAAAGCAGCAGATTGCGTTTTCTGGCAAGAGAGTAGCGCAGCCCGACAAAGAGTGAGAATGGTTTAATCATGAGGCCGCAACCGGTCGCTCTGTTTCACGCCACGCCTGCTTGCACGTGGCGTGAAATTTTGGCGAGCTGACTATAAAGAACTACACGGCCATCAAGCTTGCATCTGATCAGCATGTCGTTGCAACAGGCGCTGCACGGTTTTAAAGCTGATTGGCATGACGGGCGTCGAGACCTCATTGGAAATCGCTCGCAGAGACTTGCCCTGCCGTTTCAGATCCATGATACGTCGCAGGACTCGCTGTTCCATTGGATTCTCAATCAGACGTCCATTCTCATGAATCATATAGCCGAAAGGACGGCTGCCGCCCAGGTAGCGACCCTGTTTACGTTGTCGCTGCTTGACCCCTTTGATGCGCTCCGCTGATTTCCGCTTCTCGAGTGATGAGAACAGAGACGCCATCTTGTCAAAGGCGACACTCAGCGCAGGATCAGTGACATCACCGCCCAACTCAACAACATGCAGTTGCACATGGCGGTCACGCAGCTTTTTGATCAATTTGACGGCTTCCTGGCTGGAGCTGACGATGCGCTCCAGTTTGGCGCAAAGAATCACATCTCCAGGTTTCACGAGATCCAGCAAGCGTTTCCCTTTCTCACGCTTGTGCAACTCCTGATTCCAGCTACAGTTGTTATCGTTGAAGGCCTCTGTCATATACCACTCGCGACTGAGGCAATAGGTTTGGATAGAGAGCAGTTCCGGTTCCAGCATGGCATCCAGAGCATCCTGCCCCTTGGCGGCTTCCAATTCGGAAGTTCTGCTATAAGAGTAAATCGTCATTCGCGTCCCCACTTTGTCACTTGTACCAGCGAACAGGCAGCCTTCAGCAGGCTGTGCAGCCAGTCTGTGCTGAACCTCGAAGGTTCATCCTGATAAAGTTGACAATCCCCGCGGATGAAAGGCGATGCCCCATCCTTAATTAGGAGTGTTTTCTGTTGTTATATCCGAATGGCTCGGACTTCTTCTCCATGGGCTCAGCGCTAGCGCTGTAGGGACTCGGCCACCTCTGCCTGTCCCGGTTGGCATGTTCTGGCCGGGGCCAGCATGCTTCTAGCTCTTGGTTTTCTTGTTCTTGCTGTTTTTGTTGCTATTTGTTGTTTCTAATTTGTTGCTGCTTTCCGACCTGACTTGTCCTCGAGCCAAGCTTGCACTGGCTCAAATCTGGTCTAGCCGGTTTTCATCTTGTTGCTTTCTTCTAACTGACTTCATCATTGAGCACGTTATCCGCTTTTCGCGACACGAAGCCTTCAATTTCTTGCAAGCTTCCCATCGCTACCACGGCTTACCAGCTCCTTTTAGCCCCCTCTGTTAGCACCCCATGTCACCACGACGGAGCTGCCCGACCGCATCACTACCACGACTCTCGTTAGTTGAATTAATTCAATAAATTCAACTGTTTACGGAATCGGCGCAATGAGCAACAAGGCACCAATATAGGCTAAAAAACAGGCCAAAAGACGGCTTTCGATGTGTCTTTGCAAGGGCAAAGCCACGTCAGTCGGCTATTGTAAACACAGCCCTTTTTTGTTGGCAAGCTGTGTATCTGCACTGTCACAGTACTTGGTGATAAGCTGTTGAAAAGCTCCCAGGCTCTTGTTTTTTGGGAAGAATCTTGTCGAATTTCTGCTCGATTTAGTTGAGGCCATGCTGGAATTAAGCTATATTCCAGCGCCATACAGGGAAGTGTTTTCACCTACCTTGTCTATCGCAAAGCGTCAGACGCCCTAACGGCAGTCGGAGACAGCTGATCAACACGTGAGCAATCACCTGTCGCGATGAGAAACAGGCCCCACGAAATCGATTGAAACAGAATTCTCGAAATCAGGTCTGAATATATGGCCAAGTGCCAGCAGACACAGAGGAGCCCCGAAGCCAAAGCCAGAGGACGACTTACTGATCTGCAGACTTAAATGCGATTTAACGCAAATTTAAGACAGTAAAAGCTGGATTGCTCCAACAAGAGCACCAGTTAAGAGTACAACCAATAAGAGTACGACCAAGAAAACCAAAGAGACAAAACAGAAAGTAGCTCACGGTACCCACGATGTGCCCGGGGCGAAACTGAGCTGATCGACTCTCTCGGCCCAGCAGGCCCAAAGACATGCCGATCCGCACTCTGAAACCAAGGAACAATATTTGGCCGCCCTGGATACAGCGCGGCATAACGCAAGACAGCAATTTCAGGAACCCAGATTTACACTTCCCGGCCAGTGATCAGCCTACAGGGCATCCCGTGCGGGGAATCAGTACCAAGCAACACCCAAGGCAAATTCAAACAAAACAATAACTTACAATGACATTCAGGCAAAACCACTTAGCTGGAAACAAGTGTTAATCGGTTGCAATTAGCAAGCCGATGGTCTGCTGTTATTCGTGTTAGTGAACGCTTTATTGTTCAATTCTGCCCGTTGCCCTGCTGCTGAGGACTGTTAAGGTCCGGCACACGCCCAGCCCACGCTGACGCAGGTGCGTAATCCCTCCTGAAGTTCGCTTGTCTGACTAACAGAAAGTGAACACTCATGAAAAGAATGTTAATCAATGCAACCCAGGAAGAAGAGCTCCGGGTTGCCCTCGTTGATGGCCAGCGCCTGTATGATCTTGATATCGAAAGCCGCAGCCGGATTCAAAAGAAAGCCAATATCTACAAAGGCAAGATCACCCGCGTAGAGCCCAGTCTGGAAGCAGCATTCGTCGATTTCGGCGCTGAACGCCACGGCTTTCTTCCCCTGAAAGAAATCGCCCGCGAATACTTCGTCAAGAATCCGCGCGGCAACGACAAGGCTGCCATGAAAGAATCCCTGCCTGAGGGCACGGAAGTCATTGTGCAGGTCGAGAAAGAAGAGCGCGGCAACAAGGGCGCGGCTCTGACCACCTACGTCAGTCTCGCCGGACGCTATCTGGTTCTCATGCCAAACAACCCCAAAGCTGGCGGTATTTCCCGCCGCATTGAGGGCGATGAGCGCACCGATATCCGCGAAGCGCTACGCAGCCTGAGCTTCCCGGATGGCATGGGGCTAATCGTGCGCACCGCTGGCGTTGGCAAGGAACATGAAGAATTGCAGTGGGACCTTGACTACCTGCTGGCTCTCTGGGACGCGATCAAAGAAGCGGCCGAAGAGAAAAAAGCTCCATTCCTGATCTATCAGGAAAGTAACGTCATTATTCGTACCATCCGCGACTACCTGCGCAAAGAGATCGGCGAAGTTCTGTTTGATACTCGCGAATCCTACGATGAAGCTATCGCCTTCATTCGACAGGTCATGCCGCAGTATGAAAGCCGCATCAAACTCTACGAAGAGAAGCTGCCGCTTTTCAATCGTTTCCAGATCGAAAGCCAGATTGAGAGCGCGTTCGAACGTGAAGTGAAACTGCCTTCCGGTGGATCCATCGTCATCGATCCAACAGAAGCCTTGATTTCCATCGACATCAACTCCTCTCGTGCAACGCGTGGCGCTGATATCGAGGAGACAGCACTGAACACCAACCTGGAAGCGGCCGACGAAATTGCCCGTCAGTTGCGTCTGCGTGACATGGGCGGCCTCGTGGTAATCGATTTCATCGATATGACCTCCAACCGCAATCAGCGCGAAGTGGAAAACCGCATGCGCGATGCGCTGGAGAAAGACCGTGCCCGCGTACAGATCGGTCGTATCTCACGCTTCGGTCTGTTGGAAATGTCGCGTCAGCGTCTGCGCCCTTCTCTCGGAGAAACCAGCGCGATTGTCTGCCCACGCTGTAGCGGTCAGGGCACTATCCGTGACGTGGAATCCCTGTCTCTGTCTATCCTGCGCATCCTCCAGGAAGAAGCCAACAAGCAGAAGAGCACTGAAGTACGCGCGGTCGTTCCGGTAGTCGTATCTTCGTATCTGCTCAATGAGAAACGTCAGGATCTGGCTTCGATTGAGTCTCAAAGCTCAACCAAGATCGTGATCGAGCCCAGACCGGAGATGCAAACTCCGCACTACGAAATCACCGGCATCAATCGTCAGGCACAAACCTACGAAGTCGAAGCCACAGCTGAGCCCGAGCCACCGGTAAACATCAAGAAGCCACAGCCTGAGCAGGCAGCCGTGCAGAAGCCATCCGTTAATTCGGTCGGCGCGACTCGCACACCGCCACCGCAGAAAGCCAAAAAAGGACTCCTGGCCCGTATTATTGCTGCGATCTTCGGTGGAGATGACTCAGAAAAGCCCAAGTCCGGCCGTTCGAATCAGGACGATCGAAAATCAGGTTCTCGCAACCAGCGTAATCAGCGTCGTGGCCAGTCTGGACGCAATGATCGTCAGGCACGCGGTGACCGCAAGGATAATCGCGATAGCAATCAGGACAATCGCGATAACCGCGAAAGCAAAGACAGCCGCGATAACAAAGATCGTAACGAGCGTCAGGCATCTGGCAAGAAACGTCGCAAGCAGTCCGGTAGCCGTGATCAGGAAGCGAATGCTTCCGGTAATGACAACGAGCGCAAATCATCGCGTGGCGGCCGAGGCCGCAACCGTTCTGACAAGAACGACAAGAGCGATGACAACCGTCAGCAAACAAATGACGCGCAGGCGCAAGAAGCAGATGCAGCGAATAACGATGCAGGAAACGATAGCGGCGATAATCGCGCGCGCCGTCGTCCTTCAGGCAAGCGCACGCGCAACAATCAACCGCGCAAACGCGGGCCACGCCCTGACAAGCAACAGGAATTGAGTGATCAGGAATCTCAATCTCCCGATAACCAGCAGCAGGATTCTGCAAAGGGTAATGACGAGCATGGTGCTCGCCAGGC
>JASBUV010000178.1 GCA_030147705.1 Gammaproteobacteria bacterium | reverse complement strand
ACCTTGGGTGTGTGCTGGTCGAAATCAATGATCGGCCGAACATTGTGCATTCGGCGGCAATCAATCAGCAGGTAAATATACCGATGTTGCGGCACATGGCAGGAATACTGAATTCCGCCTGGTCGGCAGGCGATGTTTCTGAGAGTCAGTTCGCAGAAGGAGATGTGCCGGAGCGGGAAGATCAGTTCACCTTGCTGGTGCAATTGTAAGATAGCCAGTCTGTCTGGTTTCGACGGTTCTGCCGTGAATGGCAAACGAAGAGGAGTGAGGGCGAGTTAGCCGCGGAGCTCGCATTGCAAGGATCGCCAGTAGAAATGGGCGAGCAGGAAATTGGCATGTAACAAGAGTGCGATATTCCACTCAAAGGCGTCTTCTATAGCGTCGTAATCATTCATGACAACGTCGAGTATCAGGGTGAGCAGGCCGATAAGGAGTATCACACCCAGCAAGCCTTGTTGGGCGCTCAGGAAGTAATTCCTGCCTGTCCGGATCAGCGCCTTCACAAGGAGTAACTGGCACAGATAGGTCAGTGTAAAATACAGGATGATGCCGATCCGCCGCGACAGCTGGAAGATATCTCCGATGGCTCCAAGTGCGCACACATAAACGACCAGCGCACAGACACTCACAGCGCCGAGCACTCTGATAAGCCGTTGCTGGCGCGAAGTCAGTAAGCTCAGCTGGCTACAGCGCGACCAGTAGAGCCAGTAACACGCAGCCAGCGGGAGCATGGTGGCTTTGAAAAAGTAGAACGCGAACCCGTCTCTGCCGGTAGCGCTGATAGACGTACAGCTGTCCAGATAAGGAATGCACCAGGGAACCAGACCTTCGCTGGCGGCAATGAGATAATTGCTATTGATTGCCAGCACTGGCAAGAGTGCAAGCAATAGTGCAAGCGTCGCGACTGTGCGCGAGGGAGTCGTCAATGTGCCGATATCGGATTGCGTCACAGTGGATACAGGCTCCCTGTTAAGTGGCTGACAACTGGTTTCAGAGAATAGTTTCATCGGTGCGCGAGTTGCGAGTGCGCCCGGTAACGATGACAATAACACGAGTAGGCTTCGGGAGTTTTAGATTGCGTAGTTCTGTAGTACGTTTGACCGGTTTTTGCCTGTCCGGCATGTTTTTTTCTGGTGCGCTTACGGCGCAGGAACCTGGTTCAGAACTGAGCTGCAAGCCTCAGTTTATCCCCGCTGATGGGAGTTATCAGTTTACTGGCGCTGTACATCCGGAACTGGTAGCGAACGGTGCCAACGCCGAATTCGAGATCGACGAAGTCCATTTTTCAAGACTATCGATTTTTGACAGTGACAACCCTTCAGAAGATAACTGGTTGTTCCGCTGGGCGAATAATTTTCATTTTCTCACCAGAGAAGAGACTATCAGTCAGCAACTCCTCTTTACCCAAGGCGAGCGCGCCCCTGTACGCTTGCTGGATGAGTCTGCTCGCCTGCTGCGCAATCAAGCTTACTTCCATGATGTAGATATCCGTCCGGTGAGTCGATGCGGCGACAGTATCGATGTCGAGGTCATAACCAAAGACAACTGGTCCCTGACACCCACGCTGGCATTCGACAGTGTTGGGGGTGAATCGACTTACTCAATTGGTGTGCGGGACAGCAATCTTTTCGGGCGCGGCAAGCTGCTGGCCCTGAACCGCGGCAAGGAGCTGGACAGGCAGTCAACGGAGCTTCTCTATCAGGATCAGAACGTACTTGGCACGCGTTTGCGGAGTCGGGTGAGTCTGGTCGACAGCAGCGATGGAGACACGCGCGCATTCGATCTGGATCTGCCTTTTTACTCGCTCGATAGCCGTTTCGCCTGGGCTGTTCGTTTGCTGGACGATGTCCGGCAGGACACTCAATATGCGCGTGGCCTTGAAGTGACTGAGGTTGAGCACGATATCGAGGACTACGCACTGGAATTCGGTTTTTCGAGTGGTTTGCGCGATGGCGTGACGCGACGCTGGAGACTGGGCGTGAGACATGAACAGGATCGTTTTGCCGAGTCGCAAGATTTACCGCCTCCAGCCATTTTTCCTTACGACCGACAGCTCGATTATGTGTTCGTCGGCTTCGAAGCGATCGAGGATAGCTATGCGACCGCCTTCAATCTCGATCAGATTTATCGTACCGAAGACTTGCATCTTGGCTACAGTTTTAATGTCAGTGCGGGTTATGCCAGCAAGGCATTTGGTTCTGATCAGCACCGCCTGATCCTGCGAGGTAATTTTCGGGATTCGCTGCGCTTTACAGCAGATACCTATTGGCAGCACGAACTCGAATGGGAAGGTTTTTACAATCAGGACAGCAAGTCCACAGAGGATTTACTGATTCGCTATGAAAATCGCTATTTCTATCGCCAGACCGAGAGCTATTCCTTCTTTGCACGGGCCGAAGCTGTATATGGCGAGAACCTGAACTCCTATCGGCAAGTTGTACTGGGTGGCAACTCCGGCGCGCGAGGGTTTGAAAATCGCTTCCAGACAGGAGACCGGCGTTTCCTGCTTAGTCTGGAAGAACGCTGGTACAGCGATATTCATCTGCTGAATCTGCTACGTCTCGGCGCAGCTGTGTTCGTTGACGCAGGGCGAGCCTGGTCGAGTGATTCTGAAATGGCCACTGATTCTACCTGGTTGGCAGATGTGGGATTCGGACTTCGCCTCGCGTCCAGTAAAGCGGCATCGAATCGTATCGCACATCTGGATTTTGCTTTTCCGCTCACTCATGCGGGGGAGCAGGGAGTGAAAGATCTGCTGATTAATTTCACCATCAAGGGTCGCTTTTGATGCAAAGACAGGCGCTCCTCTCCACAACCGATTCACTCGGCACACCGCAACCGCTCGGTTGCGAGTGATTTCGATCGCGTGCTCGATCATCACCCTGTCGATTGATAGATCACAACTATTTTGCTTGCCCGTAGTTTCGGTGGAGCGGTTGGGCAGGGCGGCAAATGGCACGACGAATGCTGCGCTTGTGATCACCTGAGGTTAAAATAGGCAAAACAATAAACCCAGTTTCACACACCGGGTGCTATAGTGGCTGCACATGCCACGATCGTACCTCAGGAATGCCAACTCAAGGAGTCAAGCATCATGTTCCGAACTACAAGTCGAATCCTCGCCCCTCTGGCGCTGGCCGCTACCTCGGTAGTTGCACAGGCGCAGGAATTTACTGCTGGCGAACCCATCGGTTCTGTCAACGAAGCGGGCGTTCGCGTGCCCATGTCCAGCAACGTTAAGGTTTATGGCAGCTTTCATTTCTCGGAGAGCTGTACTTTCGATCCAGACAAGAATCTGATTCTGGCCATGAACAATGGCAATCGCGGCGACGGGACAGAGAATGATGGATTCGTATCTCTGATTAATCCGGATGGTAGTGTTCATACGCCCAAGTGGATCGGTGCAACACGTGACGGTCTCGAGCTGCATCACCCACTGGGAAGTGCAATTGCCAATGGTCGCCTCTACACCGTCGATGTTGGCTATGTACGTTCCTTCGACCTTGAAACCGGGACGCCGATTGATGCAGTCGCAATCCCTGGCTCAACAATACTGAATGGCATCGGTGTCACTGACGATGGCACCGTGTATGCCTCCAATACCCGTAGCCCGGAACTGATCTACAAAGTAACTCCTGCTGGCGAGGTATCGGTATTTGCTGAGGGCGCGCCTCTGAACGTGCCAAACGGCGTGGCAATCGATAACGATGGCAATATCGTCGTGGTAAACATCGGTGACAACGCTGTGATTACCTACAATCCTGCAGGTGAAGTTGTGCGCACTGAGTATGCAGTAGAAGGCGGGAACGATGGCGTAGTGGTTCTGCCTGACAACACGAAGTATGTGAGCAGCGTCCGCTACGGAAGCGTCTCCAAAATCGTTCCCGGTCAGGAAGCCGAAATTATTGCTTCAGGAATTCCCAGTGCCGCATCCATGTGCTATGACTCGGTTCAGCACCAACTGGTAATTCCACTGAACGGAAATTTCGCCCTCGCGTTTATCAAGCTCTAAGCGGCGTTAGAATCCCTCACACAGTTAGTTAAAAAACCAGACGCTCGCTAACGCGGCGTCTGGTTTTTTATTTCTGCCAGCACGTACCGCGTGTTATCGCCGCAGTAATCTGATGAGTGTTCAGGACTCAAATTGCAATGAGGGGTCTGCGCTGATTTTTTGCCTCAGCTGTTTCTTGTCGAGCAAATAGTTTTGTGTGTTTATCCACGCGCCACGATCTCCTTGTCGAGGGAACGCATGCAGCCCGCGTTGCATGTATCCGGGATTGAATTCGGTAATCCATTCGCGCGGGGTCATCTCCTTCTCGTTTGCCGTAAGTCTCGGTACACAACGCGATGTGTTGCTTGCGTCCAGGTGTTTGACAAGCTTACAGATAAACCGTGAATTCAGATCGGCACGCAGGGTCCAGGACGCATTGATATAGCCAAACGTCTGCAAGAGATTGGGCACGTCGGAGAACATGACACCGCGCCAGGAATAGCGTTGGCTGAAATCAACCTTCTGGTCGTTCACAAAGAATTCCACGCCGCCGAGTAACTGCAGTTGCAAGCCGGTAGCGGTAATGAGGATATCTGCCTCGATGAAAGTGCCGTCCTGCATCTGCACTCCGGAGGACGTGACGCGTTCGATGTGTCCAGTCACCACACTTGCCGCACCGGAATTCAGTGCGCTGAACAGATCTGCATCTGGCACGAGACAGAGGCGTTGTGTCCATGGTCCGTAGTCTGGTGTAAAGTGTTTTTCGACGTCGATGTGCTCGTCCAGAACTTTGCGAACCAATTTTAGAATGGTTGCTTTCACTTTCTCAGGCTTCTTGCGTGCGCGCTGATAAACGTAGTTCTGAAAGCGAATGTTACGCCAGCGTGTAATTGCATAGGCGATTCTCTCAGGAAGAATGGAATTCAACAGATTGGCGAACCGGTCTCTGCCTGGTCTCGATACGATGTAAGTTGGAGAGCGTTGGATCATGGTGACATGGGCAGCGCTGGGCGCCATGGCAGGCACCAGAGTTACTGCGGTGGCACCGCTGCCGATTACGGCGATTTTCTTTCCAGCATAATCCAGATCTTCTGGCCATTTCTGCGGATGAATAATTTGCCCTTGAAAATCTGACAATCCAGGAATTTCCGGTGTATATCCAGATTCGTAGTTGTAGTAGCCGCTGCACATGAATACGAGCTGTGAGCGAAACTGATGCACCTGACCCTTGTTATCGAGCCCGGTGACGAGCCAGTAATTGTCGCTATCGAGCCAACTTGCCGAATTGATTCGAGTATTGAAAATGATCTGGTCTTGCAGTTCGTACTCGGCAACTGTCTCCTCAAGGTATTCGAGAATCGAGTCTCCGTCGGCGAGTGCCTTGGGATTGGTCCAGGGTTTGAAGTCGAAACCGAAGGTATGCATATCGCTGTCTGAGCGAATACCGGGATAGCGGAATAAATCCCAGGTGCCACCGAGAGCGTCTCGCGCTTCAATGATGAGTACGCGCTTGTCCGGGCAGGTTCTCTTCAGGTGCACAGCTGCACTGATTCCCGATATCCCCGCGCCTACGATCAGTACATCAACCTCGTGACTGATACTGTTCGCATCAGTGCTGTTCGTCGCAATCGCTTCTGATTGATTCATGTGCTGGTCATTCCTCCAGATGTGGTGCGGAAAGCCAGCGAGGGTCAGTGGCTAGTGGAGCGGTTAGCGTGCGCAGGAACGCTTCAAGCTGGCGAAGCTCTGCCGAGCGCAGGCCCAGAGGTTTCGCCTCATTGTGGCTGAGCATCGAAACAGGCGCGTCATTATAGTGCTGCAATACGTCCGCCAGAGTGGCGATCTGCCCTCCGTGCATATATGGAGCAGTTGCAGCAACATTGCGGAGTGTCGGAGTTTTGTGTGCGCCTACCAGATCGTTACTGTCTCGGGCAAAGCGCAGCTCCATGCATTGGCTGGCAGCGGCATCGCTGTAAGGACTGAGACAGTTAAAGGCATCGTCACGAGCTTGCCTGATACCGTCGAAGCGTCCCATGGAAGGAAGCTGGCCGCTAACAGAAAGAATGCCGGTGTTGTGAAATTCGTGATTACTCAATAGTGGACCATTGTGGCAGTCGATACATTGGGCTTTGTCGATGAACAGAGCGAGCCCGCTTCGTTCGGCTGTGCTCAATAGATCCGACTTTGCTGAACTGTTTGCCTGCACTGCGTCGGCATAATCGTCAAAGCGTGTTCTGCCTGGCATTAGCTTGCGTTGATACGCAGCGAGGGCTTTACCCGCATTGCTGAAGACGCGATTGATCTCGTCCTGTTGCGTGGGGTCAAGACTCTGCCAGGCCTGACGAGCTGCTTCATGAGTGACCGGGCTGGCTGACTCGATTGGAATTTCGGGCAGGGGGCCGAACACAGCCTCATACTTCGAACTCAAGACTGGGTCCCTTTGTATCAGGCGAGCGAGACGGGTGCGGTCAAAATTGTGTTCGTGGCTTGCTTCCAGCGGGGCAAGTGCCTGAGCCCACTGACTATCCTTGCGCCCATCCCAGTAGAACCACGGGCTGTAACTCAAGCCAACCAGGCTCGGTGTGTGGCGTGGTCCGACGGATTCGCCCACCGCAAGTGGCAGATTATCAGCAAAATAATTTTCCGGTTGGTGACAGGTCGCACACGACACATTGCTTTTGTCGCTCAATCGCGTGTCAAAAAAGAGCTGGTGGCCGAGTTCGGCGGCGGCCTCAGAATCGGCGACTGCGTTTGAGGGATCACTGGGCAACGGCGGTAACGCGCTCAGCGAGAGAGAGCGAATGAGGGCAAGCTGAGAGCTATTCCATTGGGCTGGGGCGGGCGCCCACCAGAGCTGCCAGATACTGACTGCGGCGAGTAGAGCGACGATAATCGATGTGAATACAATTTTGTTCACAGGTTGAACTCGAGCTCTAATTCACTCAGCGTTGAGTCTGCACGAACGCTGAACTGCATGAGCCAGCGACCTGGCATATGGAAGCGTATTCCCTCGAGCAGGTAGCGACCGTTTGGCAGCATACCGGTAACTTGCGGGTTAGTGGGCAGCCCGTGGTCGTGATCGGGCATTCCGCCAACCACAATTATCTCTGCATCATCGATTTGCATCCCCTGCGCATTGACGACTTCCAGTTCCCAACTGTGCATCTGATTGATCTGCACGGGATTTAGCTGACTGTAAATTCTGACGCGCAGCCCGTTTGTGTGGGCAAGCTCAAAATCCGCGCCCGGTTGTGCTTCTGTGCTCAGTGAGTAAAGCATCAGGCCGAAGAAGACGAACAGTAACTTCGTGAGGGGGCTTGGGAGAGTGGTTTGTCTCAAGAGTGGCATAGTGAGTTGCTTGGCAATTTGTCGGTAAAGGCGCAAATTTTAGCAAATCATGACAGCCAGTTGGTCGGCGTGAGGCAAATATTCGGGAAAGTATTGTCGAAGTTCGCTCGTCTTTTATCAGGAATCAGTTATCAGAAAGGCGTAATGGTTGGCAGGAACGCATTTCTGATCAGAACCAGCATATTCGCCGCCATCACTACCGTGTGCAGCCAGACAGAGGTGCTGAGCGCCGGGCCGATCAATGTCAGGATCAGTAGCACGCCGATCTGTGTATACCCAGCGCCTTCAATCACCAAATCGGCCAATTGCGCTGTGGTAACAAATACGGCGAGCCCGAAAAATATCGGTGCGCGCCGTGACATATAGTAATCGCGCAAGGGTATTTCTTCGTCCGGGCCGACATTCGGGGTAATGGCGAAGCTGACTAGCACAATAAACAGGGTTGGGATAATCAGGAACCAAACCTGATAGATATAGATAAACTCCTGCTCCCGATAGGGCCAGATGCCCATCCAGTACTGAATCGCGTACATCACCACGACTGTAGTCCAGCACAGATGCAGCCAGTCTACTTTGGGCACAATACGTGCGCGGAGGAGGTTGCCCCAGCCACCGAATATCTCGGTCAGGCCAATGGCGATGACCACCGAAGCGATGGCCATCATGAATTCAAAAAGTGTCATGGCAGAATCTTCTGGTTCTTATTGTTGGTATGGCAGTCACTGCTTGCAGTCCTGAAGCTGCTTAAAGGGGTAGTCTAGCGGAATTCACTCAGAGGCTAAAATATTTGTCAGCTGCGAAGCGAGGGGTGCAAATGGCAAGAAAAATCAGATCCCGATCCCCGGAATTCAAAATTCGCTGTTTGCAGTTGGCCGGGATAATCACGACATCACCAGCAGTAACGCGCTCTGGAGAATTCTCGCCTACTTCGACAACGCCTTCGCCTTCCAGAATGACATAACGCTCAGTGGTGTCTCGCAGTGCATGCCATTGTGTTTGTTTGCCCGGTTCAACTCGTGCCCGGGCGATCGACGCTGCCTCATCTGAATCAGAATTGGACATTTCGATGATATGGCAGCCTTCCTTGAAATAATATTCAGACTGTTCATCGAACGGTTTGATGTGTTCGGCCATAGTGTGAGTGTGTAGGTTGCCGTGTAATCTATCCGGGCAGGAACGGCGGATAGGACGATTAACTGAGGTGATGCGGTAATGCTGATAATAGGAAGCAGTAACGACGGACGTGGCGATTATCTCAGCAATCGCCACGCCGTCTGCAGTCTTACTCGGGCTTGCGGAATTTAAGAGTAAAGCGATCGGTGTTGCCACGTACTCCGGGCGTTCCGACTTCCTGGGTCAGATCATCTTCCGGGTGATAATGCATGTCCGAAAAATCTACGAATTCGAAACCGATATCTACCATTTCCTTGATGACAAGTACTGGGTCAAGTCTGCGTCCAACCGCGCGTGAGGTTGGCTGACCATGGCGGCGCGTATGATCGACGACGCCATAGATGCCGCCGGGTTTCAGCGCGTTGAAGACTGCGCGGTTCATGTTTTCACGTCCTGCTGCATCTGGATTGTGAAGATTCCAGAAAGTCAGCACCAGATCGAAATCGCTGTCAGCGAATTCGAATGGAGGCAAATTTCCCAGAGTGATGTCGTCGTTGATAGCCGACGTACATTCCAGACCAGGCAGGCTCATCACATCATTCTTGAAAGCGTCACTGACGCTCACAGAGAACACCAGTTCGCCGCCATTGGCGCACAGCGTAGGTCCAACAAACTTGGACCAGTAGCCCGTAGCGGGGCTGATCTCGAGAACTTTCATGGTGTCCTCGAGCCCGAAGAACTCGAGCACTTCTGCTGGTTTGCGGTTCGCATCGCGAGCAACTTCCGCTGCATCGCGAATTGATCCCTGCAGGTTGCTCGTAATCTTCGCGCGTGTCGCAGCCGCATCAGCGGCAAAAATTGACTGGGATAGCAAAAGTGTTCCCAGTAGTGTGCCCGTCAGTGTTGCCAGGCGAAGTGCTGAATTGCTAGCTGTGTAATTCATAGTCTGTCCTTTTGATACAACTCTTTGATACAGCTTTTAAAATAAAAGCAGATTTTAAAAACAACGTGAGTTCCAGAAGATTTCGGGCTTGCTGCGTAGCAAGCCAGCACAGGAATCATTGTAGTGTTTTACGATCCGGTGCGCGTCGCTCTGCGACGAGTGCTCCGCTGGGCTCGACTACTGGCGTCGCGCGTTCAGCCACCATTTGATTGTGTCGGTGACCAATTCGGCCGCGTCTTGCTGAACAAAATGTCCGGCACCGGGCACAGCAACGATGGTGGTATCGCCATCGTTCCAGTCCCAGGTATTGTTCAAGCCATCAGAATGGAGCGCAGTGTCGTCGAGACCGTGGAAGACCAGCAACGGAACATTGAGTTGCGGTGCTGCGGGGGGAGTGCTGGTGCTGCCGGGGCGCGGATAGTTCTGTTTGTAATAGCTCAGCATGCCTGGAAAACTGGATTGCTCGAACGCAATGACATAGTGTTCTCGGGCTGCGGGATCGGTGACCCAGCCTGACAGGGTTTGTGCCGTCATGGGTCCTCCGAAAAAGATATCCGGATCGCTCGCATCTCCGGCGATAAAGGCTCGGGCATAGGCACTGTTTTGCTGCTGTTCGCTATTACTGGCCAGTTCTCTGCCCATACCGTTGGGATGGGGGAGATTGAGGATAATCAGGCGGTCGACCATTTGGGGCAGGGCAAACGCAAACTGCCAGGACACGACTCCACCCCAGTCATGACCGATGATGGTGGCACTATCTTCCCCCAGATGCCGTATCACGGCTGCCACATCACTCACCAGATTGCGCATCGCGTAGTGTTCTTCCCCTTCTGGCTGTCCGCTCAGGTTGTAACCACGCTGGTCGATTGCCACAACCTTGTAGGAGTCCTTGAGCCCATCCATCTGGTGACGCCAGCTATACCAAAAATCCGGGAACCCATGAATCATGATGACCAGCGGGCCCTCGCCCACTGTGGCATAGTGAATCGAAACACCGTTGTTATCGGCGTAGCCGTGCTCAACTTCGTCCATGATATCGGCGTGTGACTGAGCGGCGAGCAGCGACAATCCGCCGAGCAATTGGCAGAGTATTGATCTTGGATTGAACCGGCGAGACGGTTTGAGAGTGATAGCAGACATTGTGGTACCCCTTGTACTACCGTGAAAGGAAATGGCAGCAGTGATTAAATCAGAATGCGAGACAATTATTAACTGCTTGTGACAGCTATCCACGGCATGTTGCGGACAATAGGTGGCAGGACGATGCAGCGCGGCCTTATCAGGTCAGTTGTGGCAGAATACCTCTCGCGCTCTGCTTCGCGAACATTCACACGGGCATACAATTCAGGCTAATTGGCAGGCTGACAATGATTAAAAAATCCATAACTTTCAGTGGGATGCTGCTGATATCGCTGTTATTTACGCAATACATCGCCGCACAGAGCGAAGCAGTGCTAACGGTGAAAGAGATTATGAATGCCATTATTACGCCGACCACAACGACGATTTGGGGAGCTTATGAGCTGCAGGCTGAGGCAGAATGGCAGGAAATTGCTAACGCGGCATTGGCGGTGATTGGCGCTGGCGAATTGCTTAGCCGCGGCGGTGCAGATGCCGAGGGTGGCGAGCGGGCCGCTCAAGCGCAATGGCAAAACTACAACGGGCAAATGATGGCAGCGGCGCGACAGGTGTTGCTTGCTGTGGAGGCGCGTGACGAAGAAGCGTTATCGGCTGCAGGCAATGATTTGCTTTACCCACCCTGTGAATCCTGCCATCAGCAGTATCAGAATCGCTGAGTCAGGCGCCGGCCAGTGCCGGCAGGCGCTCAATAAACCAGAAGGTAGCTACACTGCCGAGGCCGTAGGCGAGCCCGCGATAAACGCTGGGAAGCGATTGCGATGACACTTGCTGGATGAGCCAATGCAGGCCCAGCAGGAAGAAGATAAAAGCGATCTGCCCCACCTCGACACCAAGATTAAAGAACAAAAGTGCTAGCGGAACATCTGCACTGCTAAGCCCCAATTCTCCCAACGCGCCTGCGAAACCAAATCCATGAAATAGCCCAAACAGAAGTGCCACCAGCCAGGGCTTGTGGTGTACGAGCGTGAGTGTGCCGCGCTGGCCCATGAGGATTTCTCTGGCCAGGAGCACGATCGACAGGGCGATAAGTACTTCGATAGGCGCGTTGGGAACAGGAAAGATACCCAATACGGCAAACCCGAGAGTGATGCTGTGGGCGACGGTGAAAGCGGTTATGGTTTTTAGCAAGTTCCAGACACTGTGCTGCAGCAACAACAGGCCAAGTACAAATAACAGATGGTCGATGCCGAAGAGGATGTGCTCAGCACCCAGTATTGAGTAGCGCTCCGCGAGACTCAGCAGCGAACCGGCACCGGCTTGCAGGCCTGTCATGGGCACTTCGATAA
>JASBUV010000163.1 GCA_030147705.1 Gammaproteobacteria bacterium | reverse complement strand
TCTGCCCCAGAAGCTAGCTGATTTTCAGCGCCGCTTGGGTATAATGAATTCGAAGTTCAAGAGGACTCTTCCCACTATGATCATGGTACAAAGCACCTTCCACCTGCGCCCCGACACCAAAGACGACGCCCTGCGTCTGATGGAGAATATGGTGCACCTGAGTCGTCAGGAAGAAGGCTGTCTCAACTATGAGTACTTTCAGGGTTTGACCGATCCGAATCAGGTCATCCTGTTACAGGAGTGGGATAGTGCCGACAGTCTGGAGGAACATTATCAGACTGATCACATGGAAGAGTTTCTGGGCAATCTTGGCCAATATCTGGAAAGCCCGGTGAGCACCCGCAGCTATGTGGCGCCCGAGTCAGGCTCGGTTAAACCTGCACTCAGCGACGAGCCACCCAAGCCTGAACAGACTATTCATTAGACGACTCGCTAGTCGACTTATCTGGCTCTTCACCTGACTTTTCGTCTGGCGCATCGCCTATCTCTTCACGAATTTCTCGCACGCAATCCCGGCCTACAAATCACTCTGACCAGTCTTTCCAGTTCGACTACAGTAACACCCGACTGAGCTAGTCTGCTTTCTCTGTAACGAGTTCCGCCGCAGAAATGTCACTGTCAATTTCGCCGGATCGCAAACGACGGAAGTAGTCGCGAGCGACTTCACGCACCTTCGGTGCGAGCAAGAACGTCGATAACATCGTAGGGATTGCCATCGCGGCATACGCACCATCGAACAGACTGATGACTGCGTCGAGAGATGCCACCGCACCGGCAACGATCAGACCCATATAGATGGTGAAATAGTACTTCTCCGCCCGCGTGCCGAACAGAAAGGCCATGCACTTGCTGCCATAGTAGGAATAGGTAAGCACGGTGGTACTGCTCAAGATCAATACCATAATCACCAGCAGGTAAGCGCCAAAACCGGGGAATGCCTGCTCAAAGGCAAGCGATGTCATGGTGACTCCCACGGCGTCGGTCTGCCACGCCCCGGTAATCAGAATAGCCAGAGCGGTACAGGTACATACCACCAGTGTGTCTATGATCGGACCCATCATCGCAACCAGCCCCTCACGCGTTGGCTCGTTGGTTTTGGCCGCGCCGTGAGCAAGTGATTCAGTACCTAGCCCTGCTTCGTTGGAAAAAACACCGCGTTGCACACCGATGAGAATGACTGCCCCGAGCGAGCCGCCAGCGGCAGCCTGACCTGTAAAGGCGTCGCTGAAAATGAGCGCAAACATCGCAGGAATCTCACTGACGTTGCCGAGCAACAGAATCAGTGTCATCAGGAAATAGCACACCACCATGGTAGGCACCATGCCTGCCGCAAATGCCGACACGCGTTTTACCTTGCCAATCGCCACGCAATAGAGCGCCACCATCAACACCACACCGAGTATCAGGTCGAAGGTGAAATGGCTGTCCGCGTCAACGACACCCGCAGGCACGGCGATAACATCGCGTACTATCTGCACGAGTTGATTGATCTGGAACACAGGCAGCACACCAAACATGCCTGCGATAGCGAAGAGCCAGGCCAGCGGCAGCCATTTCCTGCCGAGGCCTTCGCGAATGACGTACATCGGCCCGCCTTGCAGCTTGCCGGAATCGTCATAGCCACGATACATGATGGCGAGAGACGCAGTGTAGAACTTGGTGGAACTACCGACGATTGCTGTAACCCACATCCAGAACACCGCGCCTGGCCCACCCACTGTGATGGCAACTGCCACCCCGGTAATATTGCCAAGGCCGATAGTGCCCGCCAGGGCTGTAGCTAATGCGCGAAAGTGACTGATGTCCCCGGCTGCATCCTCGTTACCGCTGTCATACTTCCCCAGAAGCAGACCGATAGAGTGGCCTATGTAGCGAAAGTGCTGCATACGGGAATGCAACATGAAAAACAGGCCACCGCCAACGAGCAGCACCACGAGATGAGGCCCCCACATAAAACTGGCGAAGGCTGCCAGTGCCTGCTCAATGTTTGCCATCATTGACTGTCACCTCGACTGTGAATTCTTGTTATTGTTTCGCGTGACAACTGGCGCCTTAACGTTGACCCCAATTCCTTATGGAATATTGTCGGCAAAACGGAAATCGGCTGGCGGTTCGATGCCGTGCAGATGTTCGACAAAGTAGTCCCAGCGCCGGCCCATAAAATAACGCCTGTTGCCAAAGCCATGACGGGCCTCTGGCAGAACCAATAGATCGAAATCTTTCTCGGCCTCAATCAATGCCTGCACAACCAGCAACGTATTGGTCGGTGGCACATTGTCATCGAGCATGCCATGGGCCAGCAATAACTTGCCTTCCAGATTACCCGCGAGCAATTGATTGGCCTGATTGTCGTAATTGCTGGTCGGCTGCCCATCGGCACCGGTTTCATCGTAATACTCGAGCAGGCCCTGCCACTTCTCGGCCCAATCGTCTTCGTAGTTGCGATTGTCGTGATTACCCGCACCAGACACGGCAACTTTATAGAAATCCGGGTAGCGCAAAATGCCTGCTGTTGAAGCAAAACCGCCGCCCGAATGGCCCCAGATACCAACACGGTCGAGATCCATAAAGGAGTGACGCTCAGCTAGCTGACGAATCGCGATTATCTGATCCGGCAGGCCGTTGTCACCCATGTTGCCATAGTAGGCATCGTGAAAGGATTTGGAGCGTCCGGGCGTGCCCATGGCATCCACCTCGACGACGATAAAGCCGAGCTCAGCGAGAGCTTGCTTGTCACCGCGTGAGGCACGGAAAGAGCGCGTGCCCACACTCCCGGTTTGCGGGCCTGGGTAGAGATAATTGAGCACGGGATAGGAACGGGTTTCGTCCAGATTACTGGGTTGGTACATGAGCCCGTACAGATCGGTCATGTTGTCCCGTGCTTTTACAGTAAAGGGAATCGGTGCGACCCAACCTGCTTCGCGCAATGCGGAGATGTCGGCTTGTTCCAACTCCATCACCTGCTCACCGCTCTGGTTGCGCACAAGCACACGCGCAGGATCAACCGGCGTGGAAACCGTATCGGTAAAATAGCTGCCGGAGTCGGACCAGCGGATATCATGGTGCCCGGCGTCAGGGGTCAGTAATTCGAGATCGCTGCCATCCAGACTCACGCGATACAGGTATTGAAAATAGGGGTCGCCCGGCTCGCGATTGGAGCCCGTGAAATAGATCTGGCCGTTGTCGGCGTCAACGCGTTGAACGCGTAGCACTGACCAGTTACCACTGGTGAGCTGTTGCTTCAGTGCTCCCGTATTCAGGTCATACAAATAGAGATGGCCCCAGTTATCACGCTCAGAAAACCACAGGAATTCATTGCGATCGGCAAGCAGCCGCCAATTCGCATCTCCGACGCCTCCTTCGTAATAGGTTTCCACTGTCTCGTTAAATACTTCCCGCACAGCACCTGTTTCAGGATCGGCAAGCATGAGCGTGGCTGACTTGTGATCCCGAGATGAAGACACAAAAGCGAGTTGTTCACCGTTATCGCTCCATTGCACATCCAGAAAGGTGCCATCGAAATCGGCAATGTGGTCAGCAGTAGTTGAGCGGTGTGCATCCGGCGCCATGTCCAACCAGACCAGACGCGGCTGCTCTTCCAGATGAATCACGAGGCGTTCGATCATGAAGATGTGATCGTCGCCGGGAAGCGGATACTTCCAGGCATCGAGCTCAGAATGTCCGACCTGGGTGGTATAGAGATACATCTCACCCACTTCGCGACCGTCGTGGCGGAAGGTCGCGATCTTGCTGGAGTCCGGAGACCACAGCAGTACCGGACGCTCGTCGCGAATCCAGCCCGCATTATTCGTGCCGTAACCGTAGTGCTCGATCCCATCGAAGGTAAGCTGAGTACGCTCGTCGGTTTGCAGATTACGAAGCCAGAGGTTGTGATCCTCGATATAGACAGCTTTCAGCCCATCAGGCGAGACAAACTCGGCATCATCCGGGCTTGCTATTGATTGCAGGGAATAGTCAGTGAGATTGAGAAGATAACGCTGATCATCGAAATCGAATGCCATGGTATCAGCAGCTGAATCCAGCTCCACCGACGATATTCCGAGATCCGAGGACTCAACATCTGCTGCGCCAGAGGCGGTTAAAGCCGCAGCCAGGCGCACGCTGTCGATCGCAGCAGACTTCGTCGCAGTAGTCGGATCGGCGATGAGCAGCTGCGAGCCTTCTGCGGTAGATTTGCGATACACGAGACGACCGTCTTCCTGCCAGTAATAGGAAAGAATATTGTCGACGACGAGGTCGTTGGTGTTCTGAGCGAGAAATTGTTCTGCGCGCTGATAGTCGGCCAGGCCGATTTGCGGCGCCGATGTTTGCTCAACCGGGCTCTCAGCACAGGCGGCCAATAGTGCGGGCATTGCAATCGCAACCGCAATCCGGGAGCCCCGAGACAGAATATTCAGGTGTGTTCGCATGCCTACCTCCGCCTGCCAGACTCCCGGGCGAGTAACCCGTCTGTATTCGAATTACAGCAGAGAGTCGAGAATCAAGTTTGTGGATTCG
>JASBUV010000159.1 GCA_030147705.1 Gammaproteobacteria bacterium | reverse complement strand
GAACTTCATCAAGCGGCTCTGCTGGCGAGCGGCGCTGGGCCTGGGATGAGCCGGGTACACAGGTGCGTAGCGCCTGATCAACCTGAAGCAGGCAGCGATCGATAAAAGTGAGTGGGTTGCGCGGATTCATCATGTAAAACGCTAACTCAACAAGACGTTATTGGCTATTTTCCCGCTCTATGGCGCGATGTGCAATGTCAGTGCGGTAGTAGACCTTGTTCCAGTCAATCTGCTTTACCAGCTCATAAGCTGATGCCTGAGCAGCCGAAACCGTCTCACCCAACGCAGTAGCACACAGCACTCGGCCACCATTGGTCACAACCTTGCCGTCCGACAATTTGGTGCCTGCGTGAAAGACTTTCTGGTTGTCCGCAGTCGCACGATCCAGCCCATGTATCTCGTCACCCTTGTTGTAATCCAGCGGATAGCCACCCGCGGCGAGTACGACACCCACGGCACAGCGTGGATCCCAATCCGCTGTGCACTGATCGAGCTTGCGTTCAATAGCAGCAAGGCACAGCTGGGGCAGATCTGATTGCAGGCGCATCATGACGGGCTGCGCTTCGGGATCGCCGAAGCGGCAATTGAATTCCACAACGTTGACATCGCCTTCAGGTGAAATCATCAATCCGGCGTAGAGAAATCCGAGATATTCGTTACCATCTGCCGCCATGCCGGCGACCGTCGGATTGATTACGCGCTCCATAATGCGCTGATAAATCTCATCAGTAACAACCGGGGCAGGGGAATAAGCGCCCATGCCGCCCGTATTCGGTCCAGTGTCGCCGTCATCGCGCGCCTTGTGATCCTGGCTGGTAGCCATGGGCAAGACATTGCGTCCGTCAACGAGAGCGATAAAGCTCGCTTCTTCGCCGACCAGAAATTCTTCGATCACAACACGATGCCCGGCATCGCCAAAGGCATTGCCTGACAGCATATCGGTCACCGCGGCTATCGCTTCGTCTTCGGTTTGTGCAACGACCACGCCCTTGCCAGCAGCAAGCCCGTCCGCTTTTACCACGATAGGTGCACCCATACGACGCACATAGTCAGTGGCGGCTTCAACGTCGGTGAAAGTCTCGTAGGCGGCAGTCGGGATATTGTGTCGCTTGAGAAAATCCTTGGTGAAAGCCTTGGAGCCTTCCAGCTGTGCGGCGCCCTTGCTGGGGCCGAAGCAGGCGAGTTGTCGCTCGCTAAAGTAATCGACAACTCCGTCAACAAGAGGCGCCTCAGGTCCCACAATAGTGAGCACGACGGACTCGGATTCGGCAAAATTGGCCAAGCCCTCGAAGTCCATTACATCGATGTCGACATTCTTGAGTTTCGCTTCGGTAGCAGTGCCAGCGTTACCGGGTGCCACGAAGACTGTTTCGACGTTAGCCGATTGGGCACAGCGCCAGGCGAGTGAATGTTCGCGGCCACCTGAGCCAATTACCAGAATCTTCATTTGTGCAATCTCAGTGTCTGAAGTGGCGGACGGAGGTGAATACCATGGCCATGCCATGCTCGTCAGCAGCGGCGATTACTTCGTCATCGCGCATGGAGCCACCTGGCTGGATGACCGCTGTGATACCGGCTTCTGCAGCGGCATCAATCCCATCTCGAAATGGGAAGAATGCATCCGATGCCATGACCGACCCGGCAACCTGCAGACCTTCATCGGCGGCTTTGATGCCGGCAATCTTCGCGCTATACACGCGGCTCATCTGCCCTGCGCCGATACCGATCGTCTGATTGTTCTTGCCGTAGACGATAGCGTTGGATTTCACATACTGCGCCACGGACCAGGTAAACATTAGATCACGCATCTCCTCCTCGGAAGGGGCGCGCTTGCTCACAATCTTTACCTGATCTTCGGTTAATTGATGAATATCGCGATCCTGCACCAGCAGGCCGCCATTCACACGCTTGTAGTCCAGCCCGCTGCCGCGTTGCTCAGGCCACTGGCCACAGCTCAGTACGCGCACGTTTTGTTTGGCGGCAGTGACTGCCAGGGCAGCCTCTGATACAGACGGTGCAATAATGACCTCGGTGAATTGCTGCTCAACAATCTTTCTGGCAGTCGCTTCATCCAGTTCGCGATTGAAGGCAATAATGCCTCCGAAAGCGGAAGTCGGGTCGGTCTGAAAAGCCAATTCATAGGCTGCCAGCGGCGTTTCGGCGACTGCCACACCGCATGGGTTCGCGTGCTTGACGATGACACAGGCAGGCGCGGTGAAAGACTTCACGCACTCCAGCGCGGCATCGGTATCGGCGATGTTATTGAAAGACAGCTCCTTGCCCTGCAGCTGGACTGCGGTGCTGATGCTGGCCTCCGCTGGCGACTTCTCGACATAAAATGCCGCCTGTTGATGCGGATTCTCCCCGTAGCGCATGTCCTGTTTCTTCACGAATTGACTGTTGAAGGTGCGAGCAAACTGATCGACTTGGTCACCGGATACGCGCGCGCCCAGATAGTTGGCGATCGCGCCGTCGTAGGCTGCGGTGTGCTCGTAGGTCTTCACTGCCAGATCAAAGCGAGTGGCTTGATCCAGGCTGCAGGCGTTTTCCTTGAGCATGGTCACGATTGGCGCGTAGTCATCCGGATTGACGACTACGGCAACGAAGCGATTGTTCTTGGCGGCTGCGCGTAACATGGTTGGCCCGCCAATATCGATATTCTCGATTGCAGTTGGCAGATCGCAATCCGGGTTGGCTACTGTGGCTTCGAAGGGATACAGATTGACCACGACCATGTCGATGGGTGGGATGTCATGTTCTGCCATGACCTCCGTGTCCACATCGCGGCGGCCCAGAATCCCGCCATGCACTTTGGGATGCAGGGTTTTGACACGGCCATCCATCATCTCCGGGAATCCTGTGTAGTCGGCGATCTCGATCGCCGGGATACCCTCGGAGCTCAGCAGTTTGAACGTGCCGCCTGTGGAAAGGATTTCGATACCAAGGTCGTGAAGTTCGCGCGCGAAAGGCACGATACCGGTCTTGTCGGAAACACTGATCAATGCCCGACGCACGGCGGTCAGATTATCTGTCGTCATGAGTTGCTAATAGAGTCGATTTTTTGAGAGTGGAATGCGTAGCGGCGCACTCTGGGACTGCAGAATCAGAGCATGCCGTACTGTTTTAATTTCGTGCGAAGCGTACCACGGTTCAAGCCCAGCATGATAGAAGCCTTGCTCTGATTATTGCCCGTGAAACGCATTACTGCCTGCAGAAGAGGCTCTTCAACCTCAGACATCACCATCTGGTGGAGATTGGTGACGGGCTCGTTGTCGATCTGGTCAAAATAGCGATCCAGCGCTTTCTCGACTTCTGATCTGAGCGATCTGGATTGTGTCACAACGACCTCGTTTATCTCCGGGGTTTCATAGCTGCCAATAGCAGTGCTTTCTTCCAGTTTGTTCATGCGGCGATGGCTCCCTCATCATTGCTCAGGCGTTGAAAATAGTGCTGGATGGCTTCCAGCTGACGACTTGGCGATTCGATTGTGTTGAACTGCGCCAGAAAATGCTGTGATCCGGGCAGCGCTTTGGTATACCCGATGACGTGTTTGCGAGCAGTACGCACGCCAGTCAGATCGCCATAAAAATTGTGCAATTTGCGCAGGTGTTCGCAAATCACCGAGAGTTGGTGATCAAGGCTGAGTTCGGGCGCAAACTCACCCGTTAGCAGATAGTGTTCGATCTCACGGAATATCCAGGGGCGCCCCTGAGCGGCACGGCCAATCATCAGGCCATCAGCGCCGGTGTGCTTGAGAACCTGTGCGGCTTTCTCGACACTGTCGATGTCGCCATTGGCGATTACCGGGATACTGATTGCCTGCTTGATCGCCGCGATCGTGTCGTATTCCGCTTCGCCCATGAAGCGGTCGGCTCTGGTGCGGCCGTGAACCGACAGCAATTGCACGCCACATTGTTCGGCGATGCGAGCGACCTCTACGCCATTCCGGCTCTCAGGGCACCATCCAGTGCGGATTTTGAGTGTGACTGGCAGATCGACAGCTTGCACAACGCTGGTGAGAATTTTTTCTACCAGATCAGTGTCGCGCAGCAGAGCCGAACCGGCAGCTTTCTTGAGTACTTTCTTGGCCGGGCAGCCCATATTGATATCAATGGCGTCCGCACCGCGGTCTGCATTGAGTTGGGCGGCTTCGGCCATCATCGCAGGATCAGATCCGGCAATCTGGACGACGATCGGTCCACTGATGTCAGGTCTGACCTGCTTGTGCTGATTGCGCTTGTTGTGCCAGAGCTCGCTATTGCAGGTCAGCATCTCACCGATGGTGAGACCGGCTCCCTCCTGCATGCATATTTCCCGGAATGGGGTATCGCTGACGCCAACCATCGGTGCGAGGAATAAATTATTTCGCAGCTGGTAGGGACCGATTGTTGTCATTGTTATCAGGAAACCTCTGACGAACTCTGTATCTGTTTTTCACTCGGCGTTTGGCTGGTTTCGATGCGTGAACATTGCAAGCACACCGAAGACAGGTTTCGGTCTTTCAAAAAACGGCAACGCGAAGAGTGAATCTGGCCGGGTATGAACCGGCCGTAAATAATAGCCGGGTCAACTTGGCAGTGAAAGGTTTTTCCCGACAGGATGAGGAATAAATGCGAAAAAATAGCGCTTGCACTTTTATTTTGAACACATTTAGCGTGTTAACCGTGAGAGTGCAGCGTCACGCTTCGAGATCAGGGGTTGCGGAATGCCAATGTGTAATTTACAGCATCATCGCCTGGATCAATGATATTGAGATTCACTTGCAGAGGAGTTTGCGCTGGCATCAGCGACCGATCACGCAATTGCTCGGGCAAATACTCGGCTGCAGCAAATTCACGTAAGGCGATGACGGAATTGTCGGCGGCATTGAAGCTGAGCACAAGCACAGGAAAGCGCTGAGCAAAGGGCGCGAAGTTTTGGAACTCAATGTTTACACGCAGCGCATTGGCTTCATCAGGATGGCTCCGCACTGCCAGGCTGGTTGCACTGATCGCTTGCAAATCGTTGTACACCGGGAGATCGCAGTCCAGCCACTGGCAGGCAATTTCGTATGCTGGTCGGATAGTCGTGTTCTGACTGTAAAGATCCATTTCCCGCCACAGGTATTGTCCGGTCAGGAGCATACCTGCAAACAATGCCAGCGCTGTCCAGGTCAGCTGACGGCGCAGCGATTTCGGTTGACCGGCGATAATTTCCACAGGGCTGGAAAATTTGCCCAGTGCGAGCAGGTTTTCTTTCGGGATGTGCTCGAGCGCTTCTTCGTCCTCTAATTCATGTTGCAAGGCTCTGGCGCGAATGGCTGCAATGCTCTGGTCCGATTCTTCTGACTCTGCTGCCTCGTCTGCAGGTGCTGAGGCATCTTCTGTAGAGAGTTCCTCTGTCGGGGATTGAGCGGGAGCTTCAGGGTTTGTTTCAGGGCGATCTTGAGATCCTTCATAGCCAGGTTTGGCAGATTCCCTAGTATCCATTTGCCCAGAGAGGAAGTTGTCAGCTGTGGCGTCTTCTTCGTCCGCAAGCGTCCAGTCCAGATCGTCTACGGCGCGCAGAGACTCTTCGAGCGCTTCATCATCACTGACAGAGATCAGATCGTCGCTATCGTGGCGCGCTTCGGTCAGGCCAGATTCAAGCGCAGCATTGAATGCCTCGCTGTCATCCTGCAGGTCGGAAGTTGACGGTGAGTTGTCTTCATCGGCTGTCGCAGGCGGCTGTGCGGCTGGTGGCGGGGAATAGGGCGCAGTCTGCACTGAGAAACTGGCATGCAGACGGAAGGCTTCCGGAGTCTTGTCGACGTTCTGGGTTGGCGGTGGCAGATGCGGCGAATAGGGAGAAAACGATGCG
>JASBUV010000158.1 GCA_030147705.1 Gammaproteobacteria bacterium | reverse complement strand
TCGAAACTGCGCGATGTACATGGTCATCTGCCCGATGGTGATCAGGCTTGCGATCGCGGCGAAGCCCACCCATCCATAAGCAAAGTAAAAGGCGGCGCTTGCCAGTAGACCCAGCACGTATCCCCAAAAACCACGGCGCAGAACCAGATTTCTGTCTTCCTTATAGATGTTGCGGAAAATATCGACATAACGCTGCAGAAAGAGTTTGCCCAATTGCAGTAGCTTCACTTCTTTTACGCCATCTTCTCGGGTCAGAACCATTTCCAGATAGATCTGCATACGCCGTTCTGCGGAGCGACGACGATGAATACGAAACGCTTCACCGGAGAACCTGGCTTCTGCCACAAACGCAGGCACGCCTGCTGCAGCGAGTAATAACACTGCCCACGGGGAAAACTGCCAGAGAAAAAGTGCGATGGTGACCAGCGCGATGAGATCACGCAGCAAATCAAAGGTTTTAATGACCAGACTAAGTGGCCGGCTGGAAGCTTCCCTGCGCGCTCTCACCAGCTTGTCGTAATACTCGGCGTCTTCAAAATGCGCCAGTTCCAGCGTTAAGGCCTTCTCAAGAATCATCACATTGATCTTGTTGCCCAACAGCACGCGAAGAATCGACTGGCAGACGCCATTGACCTTCTGGGCGCCTGTCATGAGAACGACGAACCCTGCCTCGATCAGTACGTAGCGCAGGACGTCCTCTCGAGCTTGCTCTGCTGCAGCACCTTCGCTCTGGATCGCCGTTGCTACCGCGTCCACGAAGAGGCCGCCAATGGATGCAATCGCGGCGGGTAGTACACCGGCAATGAGCGTACTGAAGGCCATTAGCAAGGTTAACGCGGCGCTGGTACTCCAGACGATTTCAATTGCCACGCGGCTGTATTGAAAGACGGAAACAAACTTGCGCAGTGAATTCGAGGAATCCTGTTCACTCATGGATTGGGCCTGGTTGCAGCAGAAGTACCGGGCCAATACCCGGAAGAGTGCCCCTGATCAATGCACGGTCATGTGGCCTGGCTAGCGAGATCGGGTGGTGGGAATAATAACACGGCCTGGCCCGCCCAGGAGATCGGGTGCGAGTTCAGACCGTGTAAATTCAGATGGGTATGAGACCCGGCAAACCGCGCCAGGTCTCGCAATCAAACGGTAGCGTTTACAGCTTCATCAACTTCAGAACGAGACGATCAGTATTTCGACCAAGGCTTGGGTCGAATGGGCCGACAGAATGGTCGTCTGCAGGATTGTCGAGAATCTCGCTGGAGCCTACCAATGCGAAGTCGCCCGATTGAATCAACGCTTTTACTGCATCCCCGAATGAGATTCTGTGCAAGGCAGCGTTGTCTGCTCCCTGGGTGCCTTCATGATCCAGCACGCCGAGAATACCGCCTGGCTTCAGGACGGAGGCGATATCGGCGAGGATTTGCTGCGCGCGCGCAGGATCCGAATTGTGGAAATCATGGAAATTCAGACCGGTAATCGCGAAGTCCACTGACCCGGCCGGGGCGTCAGTAATTTCTGCAATTTGCTCAACATTGCTAAGGCGAGCTGCCCGGGCGTTGGCGGCTTCTTCCGCGCGTCCACCGGGGCGATTCTGCATGTACACAGTGCCGTTTGCACCCACTGCATAAGACAGAACTTCGGTGTACCAGCCTGCCGATGCGTTGACGTCCAGCACCGTCATGCCTGGCGCGACGCCAAAGAAACTCAGTACAGCAGGAGCCTGACGACTCGCATCGCGCTCCTTGTCTTCGGCCGGTCGGTCCGGATTTGCCATAGCGCGCTCAAGAGCCGCGACATCGAGCTGGGCGATAGCAGAACTGCAGATAAAACTGGCGGCTAACAGAGTGATAAGCGTTTTCATAGCGGTAACCTTTTATAAATGCTTGTTATCAGGAAACAGGCTGTGTGGGCGGGCGAATCTCGCCCCAACCACAGTCAGGGCTAAGCAGAATAAACCATGGCTACCCGGGAGTACACTAGCGGGTAGCAGGCTAACGCTGGGGAAATTCCGGCTACCGAATACCCGGAATCTTCATTTGAGCTCTGGAATCTGGTTGAGCGCTTAATGCAGGCGCGAGGCGAGCTTGAGTTCGTCTTCGAAGAAAGCTTTGACCTTCATCAGCTGACTGACGTCTCCCTCACAATCCATAAGTGGTAAATGATGCTCGATGTCATTAAGGATATTGGTAATACTGCCCGTATCCAGAACACTGAGATCCAGATTGAATGGAAAATTCTTGTCCTTTGTCATTGCGACCACTCCCTACTTCTGACTACGGCGAAATGCCCAAAAAGCAGTGGGGCAAAAATCGCACAGAGATACTATCGACTGACATTAAGAAAACTTCATAACAATCTCTAATAATTGAACTTTTTGGGGCTATCAATTTATCGGACGAGCGTACGATATTACGTCTTTACGCGGATTATCTGGCGTATTAGACTAACCCCCAAAATTGGTGTTATCCCTTTGCTGCGCCGGATAGCAACCAGAAAACAAAAAATCAGAACAATTTGAAGGCCAGAAGCACTGGCCCACTGGAGAGTAGTCAGGGTGAAAGGGCTGATTAATGCCTGGGCTGACTTTGTCATTGCGCGTCGCGCCCTGGTAATAGCCACAGCGGTTTTCATGATTCCCCTGGTGCTACTCACCGGCGGCACTATTCCGTTCGACAACAGTACAGCTCGCTACTTCATCGAAGGCGATCCTACTCTTGAGGAGTACGATCAACTCCTCGACCTGTTCGGCGACAACGAATATCTGATCATCGGCATCGAAGCTGCACCAGACAGAGACATCTTCGATGCAGATGCACTCAGGGCAGTCGCAACACTCTCGGACTTTCTCGACTTCCACCCTCACGTAACACAGCTCCGCTCTCTCACTAACTATCAGTATCTCTCAGGCAACGATTTCAGTCTCAGTACTGAATACCTCATCGACGACCCAGAGAGTCTCGCTGGAGATGAAAGCGAGATAGAGAGAGTACGCAATATTCTGAGCGGTGAAACACTCGCACTCGGAACCCTGGTCACAGAAGACTTTCGCCATACCCGTATCGCTGCGCGCGTCGAGTACCGTGAGGAAACATCAGAACACAAAGTGCAATTGGTGCAGGAACTCTACCAATTTATCGAACAGGAAAATCTGGATAGTTCAAGCAACTATACCTTGCATCTCTCCGGCTATCCGCTGGTCAATGAACGCTTCGAAACAGTCACTGCCGAAGATACCGCCGTATTGATTCCCATCATGGTGTTGATCATGCTGGCGATTCTCTATCTCAGTTTCCGTTCGCTGGCTGCGATGCTGTTGCCGTGGGTTGTCATCGCCTCTGGCATTTTGTTGCTACTGGAGATCCAGTACTACATCGGTATACCACACACGACGATCGACAATTCGGCACTCATGCCCACGCTGATCATTATTGGCATTGGCATCACCGTGCACGTCTTGCTGCAGTTCTTTCAAAGCTCCGCGGCCGGGCTCGATTCCGCGTCTGCAGCCCGGGAGACAATACGTCACATCTGGATGCCAGCATTTTTTACTGCGATAACTACCTCGGCCGGTTTCCTTGCGCTGTCTGTCACTCGCATACTGCCTATACGCGAATTCGCATTATTGGGCGCGATCGGGCCAATCCTGCTTTTTCTGTTCTCCTTGACCGTGCTACCCGCCATGCTGAGCTATCTTAGCAATGCATCGAAGAGCACCAATACTATCGTCACCTCCGGGATAATCTCTCGATTGACCCAAAAGGTGCCAGGATTCACATTCAGAAATCGCAAGCCGATTCTCATTGTCGGGCTGGCAGTCGTTGCTTTTACTTTCTGGAATCTGCCCAATGCCGAAGTCGACAATAACTATGTCACACTGTTCAAGGAGAGCAGCCAGACACGTCAGGACATTGTCTATTTCGACGACGTATTCAAGGGCATGATGACACTGGATATTATTCTCGATTCAGGCGAAACAGAAGGCATCAAGAACCCTGAATTTCTGCAGCAGATGGACACCATCCAGGAATGGCTCTCAGAACATGAGCGCCTCGGCAAGGTGAATTCGCTGATTGATTACCTGAAGGAAATCAATCAGGCGATGAACGGTGACGATCCGCAGTATTACCAGCTACCAAGTAGTCGCGAGATGACTGCGCAATTCCTGCTGCTCTACGACAGCGCCGGAGCGAACGAAGACCTCTCTGACATCAAGGACTTCGACAATCGATATACGCGCATGGTTGTGCCGGTCGTGAACTTGCCCGCTTCGGAGATGCAAGAAGAACTGGACGATATCAAGGCCTATCTCGACGCGCAGGCTTCGCACCTGAACCCGGTGCTCACCGGCACCATGGCCTTGTATACGGTACAGGATATTTACACATCGGAAGGCATGGTTCTCTCCTTTCTGGTCGCACTGAGTGTTATCTGTCTCTTCTTTATCGTTCTGTTCCGATCCGTTCGCTATGGTTTACTTTCAATCATACCCAGCGTCATGCCTATTCTGCTTGCAGCCAGTATCGCCGGCTTTCTGGGCATCTATCTCGATCAGAGCGCAGTGATCGTGTTTGCGATGACAATGGGTATTGCAGTTGACGATGCGATCCATGTGATGAATCGTTACCTGACTGCATTGCGCTCGGGAGCGTCCACTGCGCAGGCGATTCAGCGAGCCATGAATGAATCCGGACGCGCTGTCGTGTTCAGCTCCATGGTGCTGGTTTTTGGATTCAGCGTGTTATGCTTTGGCTCGTTTACTACGGTAATTAATGTAGGAATGTTCGGGTCTATCATCATGGCGCTCGCCTTGCTCGGCGACTTGATATTCTTGCCTGCCATACTCTATGTGCTGGACGCCAGACCTGAAGTCGCGAGGGAACAAACTGGCTTGCAACAGAGTCTATAAAGTACACTCTGGGTAAATCTGGCGCGCATTTTTCGCAACAAACCATTCAACAGCTACCCGTACCAGTCCATCGTCAAATTGAATACTCGACCAAACAACATTAAGCGCAACATGACAATAGCAACCAATCTGCCTGCGACTTCACTCTGGAAAACAGGTGCTGTCCAACGGATCGCGATATTGGGCACAGCATTGCTGTTAGCTTCATCTGTCCATTCGCAGGACTCAGACCAAACCCTCAGCGCCTACGACGTAATGGCAAAGGTCGATGCCCGGGATGACGGTGAGACACGCATCGCTAACTACACAATGGTTCTGATCGATCGTCGGGATCGGCAGCGCAGTCGCGAGCTGGTGATTTACTCCAAAGACTATGGCGAAGACTCGCGAACACTGTCTTCGTTTGCATCGCCTGCAGACATTGCCGGCACCGCCTACCTGAATCACGACTGGGCAGATCCTGATCGTGATGACGACAGCTGGCTCTATCTGCCGGCCATGCAGCGTGTTCGACGCATCGCC
>JASBUV010000137.1 GCA_030147705.1 Gammaproteobacteria bacterium | reverse complement strand
CTCGAACTGTAGGCTGTAAAATTCAAATGCAACATTGGCAAGCGGGACAGCCAGCTGCTGACTGCTCAGATCGAAGGTCGCGCCAGGGCTGAGCCCGGCTCCGGCTTCCTCGGCCTGTACTAGACTAAAGGTCATGCTGCTTTCATCAACGAGACGCAGGGTTACCTGCAGAGATCCAAACCCCTCAACGTCTATGCGGGGTATGGTCAAGGTCTGCGTGGAGGCGTTATAAACAGGTGTATCACCTGATGCCTCGAGGCGAGTTGATCCTGCAAGTAGCAGGAGAAAGAGCGTGCACAGTAGCAACTCTCCGAGTGTCCTGCTTCCGGGTGCACGTCTGGTGATGATGCGCCGCGCCATGTGATTTGGCATCGCTCACTCCTCAATCCGAAGACTTTCTAAAAAATCCAACGTTTCAGGGTCTATCCAGACAGGATTCAAAACGACCTGGACTGGAAGTACACCTTCTGGAGAGATTAACGCGGCCGCGGGTTAACGGTTGACCAGAAACTCGCTGAGGGGGAGACGGGAGTTGTGAGCTGGTTCACAAATGCGAACCAGTCTGTGAATCAGGCGGGTCTTAGGTATTGAAAGCGCGCGACTTTCTTCCCGTTGTATTCTACTTGTTCCAGAAACATCGCTAGTGGTCGCACCCAGTAATCGAAGTCGCCGTATAGTGTCTGATACACAGCAAGCAACTCTTCTGTTTCCGAGTGACGTGCTACATGGAGCAGTTTGTACTCGGGGCCTTTGTAGTGCTGATAGATGCCGAGCGGGATATCTGCGATTTCAGGATTGCTCATTGTGGCGGCTCCTGCGGGTCTCTGTCAGCGGGAGGCAGAGGGGGGGTGCCTGGCCCCGCTCCGGGGAATCCCGGAGGCGGGCGTCTGCCCGGGCCGGGCCGGCCGTCGCGACGCCCGCGTTGACCGATAAACTCCTGGGCAGCAAGTCGCTCTTGTTGTGTGAGTTGTTCCAGAATGGCGATTGTCTGCGATTGGGTTACAGTCTGATAACGATCACTGACAGCACGTAATTCTGCGAACGCCGACTCCAGAGCCGCCCCGTCGAATGGTTCGGCGACCAGTAGCTCGTTGACCCGCCGCTGCGCAGCCAAGATCTCATCGCGTATCGGGCGTACTTCCTCGGAGCTGGCCCGCAGATCGGCATCAAGTTCGCTGCGTCGTTCTTCACTGAGGTCGCGGACTAACCAACCCAGATTCGGGGGTAGCGGTCTGCCGTCTCGCTCTTGTTTGATGCTTACCATCCGGTAACTGATGCCGCCAATAAGAAACAAATTGACCCCAACAGAGACCAGGAGCAACGCCAGTATGAGATTTCGCCGTGTCATAGTTCAATCTGATCTTGTGGGTAATCGCTTAGGGAAAGCATCAATAGCTCATCGTCCCATGCGGTTTGCAGATCGTCGTTACTGATCCCGAAATTGAAATAGTTGCCCATGGCGACTCCAAACAGCAGTGGCAGGCAAGCCAGCAGTGCAGGTCGCCATACCTGGGCAGAACCTGAGTAGGGGAAAAGCCAATTGAAGATCGTGTCCAACAAATCCAGCGATTGGGCGGGCAGGTCGACATTGGCGATGCGGCGCGTTGCAGCGCTGAAATCCGGTACCGGGATGCGCAACAGGAGTGTGTCCAGCTCACGATATTCGGCGAGCGCGTGTACCGCATCTGAGTCACTGGCAAGCAATTGGTCTATTTCTGGACGAAGATGGTGCGGCCAATTTTCCACAGCAGCCCCTTGCTCTTCGATGAGTTGTAGAAATTCTTCTTTGGTCATAGCGTGTCGTCGAGTCTTAAGCTCAGCCCTTGATTGTGATGTCTGTATAAATTGGCACTTTATGCTCCGGAAGTTTCTGCAAACAAGACAGCGCGCAAATTACGACGAGCTCTGGCCAGCGCTGATTCCAGCGCTTTAACTGAGATCGCCATGATATCAGCGGCTTCCTGGTTCGAAAAACCGGAATAAGTGCAGAGCATCAGAGCACTACGTTGTGCTTCGGGAAGTTGTGCCATTGCCCGATGCAGCTGCTCGAGCCGCTCATCATCGTTCTGTTCGTTATCTGGCGCATCTGGCTCCTTACCTTGCCAGCTCATTTGCTCTTCCTGTTCCAGTTCATTGCTGTCTTCCAGTGCTTGCATCCGCGAATGTTTTCTTATGAAGTCAATGCATAAGTTGTGGGTAATACGGTGTAGCCACGTGGTTAGTTTCGCTTTGCTCGCCTGCCACTGGCTCGCTTTGAGCCAGAGGCGAAGAAAAGTTTCCTGGGTGATATCTTCGGCATCACCTCGATTGCCAAGCATGCGGTAGGCGTAATGACTGATGGCTTGTCCATGACGATCCACGATAGCCTGATAGGCTCGGCGATCCCCCTGACAAAGAGCCTCCATCCATTCGGCTTCTTGTTGTTCATCCACTGATCCGGTTGTCATTACGCGCCTGGCGAATCTGCTTGAGGTTAGTTGCCTCCGAATTGTCCCTGTCTCGGCGGGCGGCGTCCAGCCTGCGGTCCTGCTCCTCCATCCGGGCCTCGTCCCATCCGGCGAAGCTCGCGGCCAGCGATCAGGCCGTCACTGTTGCTGTCCATGCGCAGGAACGCGGCTTCCTGCATCTCCAGCCGGGATAATTGCTGGTCTCCATTGCTGTCCATCTCCGCGAACTGCTCGGTCATGCGCTCCTGCATGCGCGCCTGCATTTGTGCCATGCGTTCACTGTTTCTTTCCGGGCGCTGGTCTGCCTCGCCACGTGGTCCCATTGGGCCACCTCGACCCGGGCCCATTGCGAGAAATTCATCCAGACTCAGGGCGCCGTCGCCGTTACTGTCAGCATTGTCGAACTGGCCGCCATCAGCCTCCTGAAACTCGGCAAAGCTGATACTGCCGTCGCCATCTGTATCCAGATTGGAAAGCGCTGAATCAGCTCTCCGGTCATCCTGGGCAATGCTTGCAGCAGAAATGAAAGTCAAACCAAGTGTGACCACTAGTGTTGGTATACGCATTTGCTGATCTCCTGACCGAATGTTCGGTATTCATGGGTTTGTACGCAGCAGCCCGGTGTTCCCTTTCATCGAAAGTGTCACGTGCTGTGACAGACTTTTGCGGCCCTTCTCTCCCGGTCAGTTAACGGTGTAAGCTTGAGGGGTATACGATCGACCTTCAACCCACGAACACGTCACCCAAAGACTATAAAAACAGGGGGAAGACATGAGTTGCATCAATCGTTGTAAGGCCAGACCTGGTAGGGCCTCGGGAATCCGGATAGCTGCTGTCCTGTCGTTAACGTTGCTGACCGGCAATGCGTTTACACAGGAATATGTTCTGGACCCGGATTGGCCGAAACCATTGCCCGATTCTATCGAGTGGGGGCAAGTGCCCAATGTCACCATCGATCAGGATGGCTATATCTACGCGTTTCACCGGTCGGACCCGCCAGTACTCAAATTCGATAGCGATGGCAATCTGGTCGATTCATTCGGCAGTGAGTTCGTTTCTCGCCCGCACGGGTTTCGATTAACTCCGGACGGCACTATCTGGGCGACGGACTATGATCGCCAGAATGGCCACAGTATCGTTCGCATCGACACAACGGGCCGGGTGTTGCTGCGCGTAGGTGCGCGAGGATTCCCGGGCGATGGGCCCAATACCTTCAACGGTCCGGCCGACGTGGCGCAAGCCGAGAATGGTGATTTCTTCGTTGCAGACGGGCACTGGAACAATCGTGTTGTCAAATTCGACAGGACCGGCCGCTATGTAATGGAGTGGGGTGGATACGGCTCAGAGCCAGGGCAATTGAATGTGCCTCACACCATAGTCATTGATCGCCGTGGCAGAGTTTTGGTCGGCGACCGCAGCAATCATCGCATTCAGATTTTTACCCAGAACGGTGAATACATCGATCAATGGGATCAGTTCGGGTGGCCCAGCGGTATGTTTATTGATAACAACGATATCCTCTATGTTGCTGACTACCAGAGCAAGCTGGGTGTGACCTATGGCAGCGCCGAAGATGGCACGGTACACGGTTTTATCGGAGGCACTGCGCCAGAGGGTGTCGTCGTTGATGCCGAGGGCAATGTGTATGTCGGTGAAGTGACTGGCGGAGAAAACAGTGAAGGTCGCATCATCCGTAAATTTGTGAAGCAATAGTCATCGGAGAGTGTGTCGCAGCGGATGTTCACATGGTTCCGCTGTCTCACTCGCCGCTCTGGAGAATCTGTTACACTCGACTGGCGCCTGTAAGATTTGAGGTTGGCAATCACCAAAGCGAATAGCTGCGTATTGAGCGTTCGGCCAAAAGTATTTTGGAGCGACCAGGTTCTGACATTCAGTTCATACGCTCGTTGCACGGCGTGGAAAAATCACAGTAAAAGAATTACAACAAGCAATCTGAAGAAGTAAAGCCCATGGAACTCGCAGAAGAAAATTTGGATGAGCATCATCTGGATGACAAGCAGGTGCTCGATGTCGTAGTGCGTTTCGCTGGAGACTCCGGTGATGGCATGCAGTTAACCGGAAGCAATTTCACCGAGGCGACCGCGCTCTATGGCAATGACCTTTCAACGTTTCCGGATTTTCCTGCCGAGATTCGCGCTCCTGTAGGAGCGACATTTGGCGTCTCGGCGTTCCAGATCTACTTTGGTGCTGATGACGTCACGACCGCAGGAGACGCCCTTGATGTGTTGGTCGCGATGAATCCTGCGGCACTGGTTACCAATCTCAAGAATCTGGTTACTGGTGGCTTGTTGATTGTGGACCGAGGTGCCTTTACGGCAAAAAATCTCGCAAAAGCCAAATACCAATCCAATCCTCTGGAAGATGACTCACTGGCTGACTATCGTGTGCTGGATATCGATATTTCTGCGCAGGTTTTGGCTGCTGTCGAACCCTATAATCTGGGCCACAAGGCGGCATTGCGCTGCAAGAACATGTGGACGCTGGGTCTGGTGATGTGGCTTTTCGATCGTGATCGTAATCCGACTATTGCCAGTCTCGGAGCCAAGTTTGCCAAAGCGCCAGAAATTGCTGAGGCGAATATCGCCGCACTCAATGCGGGTCATGCGTACGGCGAAACGGCGGAGCTGCCAAGTGGAGTACATGTCTACAAAATTCCAAAAGCAAAAGTGGCTCCTGGCGCCTACAGAAACATCACCGGAACGACAGCACTGGCCTGGGGGCTTATTGCTGCGAGTGAACTCGCTGAAATCGACCTCACCTTCGCTTCGTATCCGATCACTCCGGCGTCCAATCTTTTGCACGAATTATCCCGCCGCAAACAATTTCGCATTAACACCTTTCAGGCGGAAGACGAGATTGCCGCGGTGTGCGCTGCGATGGGTGCTTCGTTCGCCGGCTCTCTGGGCGTGACTTCCAGTGCTGGCCCTGGCATAGCGCTGAAGGCAGAAGGCATGGCGCTCGCAGCCGCAGCGGAGTTACCGCTGGTAATCGTGAATACTCAGCGTGGTGGTCCTTCCACCGGGCTACCCACGAAAACGGAACAATCCGATTTCAATATGGCGATGTTTGGCAGGCATGGCGATACGCCCATGCCGGTAATTGCAGCGGCGACTCCCGGTGATTGTTTCGATGTAGCAATCGAAGCGGTGCGTCTCGCCACCAAATACATGACGCCGGTAATGTTGCTCTCTGACGGCTATCTCGCAAACGCCGCCGAGCCCTGGCAGATACCGGATATCGCCAGTCTCCCGCGCTTCCCCGTGCAGTTTCACTGTGATCCTGAGGGCTTCAGGCCTTCGCTACGCAATCCAGACACGCTGGCGAGGGTGTGGGCCAAGCCTGGCACGCCCGGGCTGGAGCATCGCATAGGCGGGATTGAGCGCAGTTATGAGACGGGCGATATCTCCTATGACCCTGACAACCATCAGCGCATGACGGATCTGCGCCGGGATAAAGTGCAGGGGATTGCAAAAGATATTCCAGCGCAGGAGGTTTGCCTCGGCGAAACTACTGGCAAGCTCGCGGTCGTCGGATGGGGCTCAACGTTCGGTGCGATTCATCAGGCAGTAAAACGCGCTCGCGCGGAGGGGCATTCCGTTAGCCATATCCATGTGCGGTATTTATCGCCCCTGCCAGCAAATCTCGGCGAGTTGCTCGCCAATTTCGATTTCGTGCTCGTGCCGGAAATGAACACCGGACAATTCGTCCGTCACTTGCGTGCCGAATACCTGATCCCAGCCGAAGGGCTGAACAAGGTAGCCGGCCAGCCATTCAAGATTGGAGAAATCCTGGCTGCAATACACGAGACTCTCAGGCAGTTGGAGGTGAGCGCATGAACAAGCCCGTTACCAAACTGACGTTGAAAGACTATACGTCCGATCAGGAAGTGCGCTGGTGTCCAGGTTGTGGGGACTATGCGATTCTGAAGACGATTCAAAAGCTGATGCCGGAGCTGGATCAGCCGCGTGAGAATCAGGTATTTATTTCGGGAATAGGTTGTTCTTCCCGTTTTCCCTACTACATGAATACCTTCGGTTTTCACACGATTCATGGCAGGGCGCCAGCGATTGCAACAGGCGCGAAGCTGGCAAACCCTGATCTCGATGTCTGGGTGATCACCGGCGACGGCGACGGCTTTTCTATCGGTGGCAATCATATGCTCCATGTACTGCGCCGTAATGTCGATTTACAGATCCTGCTGTTTAACAACGAGATCTATGGATTGACCAAAGGGCAGTACTCGCCGACTTCAAAAATAGGAACACGCTCGCCATCCTCGCCAGAAGGCTCGCTGGACGCGCCGCTTAATCCGTGTCTCGTCGCTTTGGGGGCAGGTGCCACATTCGTTGCCCGCTCGATAGACACAGAAGCGAAACACCTCACTGTGGCGGTCAAGCGTGCCCATGACCACAATGGCACCGGCTTTGTGGAGATTCTGCAGAACTGCCCGATCTACAATGATGGGGTGTTCGAGCACGTGAAGGACAAGAAGCTGGCTGCAGACTTTCGTGTCGAAGTTGAACATCGGCAACCGATTGTCTTCGGGCAAGAGGGTGAGAAAGCGATCAGCCTGAACAGGGAGGCCCTGCAGCTTGAAGTGATTGCTTCGGCGGGGAATGAAGATCGCATCCTCATTCATGATGAAACCAACAAGGTGCAGGCACAGCTGCTCGCAGCGATGCAGGGGCCAGATTTCCCTGTGGCAGTAGGCGTCCTGTATCGCGAAGAAAAAGCCTGCTACGTGGATGATACGCAACAGCAATTGGTCAAGATGCGTAGCGGAAAAGGCTCTCTTGAAGAATTGCTGCGCAGCGGACATACCTGGCAGGTGAAGTGAGCGATCGAAAGACTCACGCTTTATAGGCCGGTGTAAAAAAACTGCAATGCATGGACGCTACAATTCGCGACCATGACAAAACATCATCGCAGTCTCCACAACCGACGCCAGTTTCTCCAGATGGGAGTGGCTGGTGTAAGCCTGTTCGCCACAGGCTTGATAACTCCTTCTACGTTTGCAGCCAGCCGTGCCCCCTTTGATTCGGTGGCTGACTTCGGTCCGCTGCAGCCACCCGATGAAAACGGCATCATGCTGCCGCCGGGCTTTCGTTCCCGAATCGTTGCACGCTCTAGTGAGCGCCCCGTAGCTTCTTCGGACTATGTCTGGCATGCCTCTCCCGATGGTGGTGCCTGTTTTGCCAGCGACGATGGCGGTTGGATCTATGTGTCCAACTGTGAAGAGTCGCGCAATCGAGGTGGCGTCGGTGCTTTGCGTTTCAGTGCCAGCGGGCGAGTTGTCGATGCCTATTCGATTCTCGACAACACCAACGTCAATTGTGCTGGTGGAGCGACTCCCTGGGGTACCTGGTTGTCCTGTGAAGAATTCGATAAGGGGCAGGTCTATGAATGCGATCCCTTCGGCCAGATGCCTGCACGCGTGCGCCCCTTGCTGGGCTCGTTCGCGCATGAGGCTGCTGCGGTAGATTTACAGAACGACTGTATCTATCTCACTGAAGATGTTCGCGATGGCGGCTTTTACCGATTCCGTTCGGCGCGCGGTTTGCCCGATCTCGAAGAGGGTGTACTGGAAATTGCTGAACGGGTCTCTGATGCTAACGGTGAGACGCTGCGTTGGCATGTCGTGCCAGATCCATTAGCTGAGAGCACTGCAACTCGCTACCAGATTGAGTCGCGTTCTGCTTTTGATGGGGGCGAAGGCATCGCCGTACATGCGGGTAAAGTCTATTTCGTCACCAAGGGAGACAATCGCATTTGGTGCTACGAGATCGAAACCCAGCGATTCGAAATACTCTACGATGCGGAGACCAACTCAAATCCGATCCTGACTGGCGTAGATAATGTTGTTATTACGCCAGGCGGTGACGTGCTGGTGGCCGAAGATGGGGGCAATATGCAGATTGTTGCATTGACTCCCGATCAGCGACTGCTGCCACTCCTGCAAATCGTAGGGCAGGACGAGTCAGAGATTTGTGGCCCCGCATTTGACCCTTCATTTCAACGCCTCTATTTCAGCTCACAGAACGGAGTGAGCGGACGCGGTGAAGACGGCATAACCTACGAAATCTCGGCAGTCTGATAATCTCTTCTTACCCCTGATCCGGAATTGTGTTGAATCTGCATCGACACAGTTCCGGTTTGTCTGCGCATTGTCTATGATGCGAAGCTGATAGCGCCGTCGTTCACAGCGACGCGCAGGCCAGTTCAGGCCGAATAGCAACTCTTAACGCCAAACCCCAACGCGAAACTCTAACGCGAAACCCAAACAGAGTAAGGTCGGATCATGATTTACAATTCCATTCTCGAGACGATCGGTAATACACCGGTCGTCAAACTCAATCGCTGTGCGCCTGCTGGTCAACATGTTTACGCAAAATTGGAGGCCTTTAATCCGCTCTCTTCAGTGAAAGACAGGCTGGCCATTGCAATTATAGAAGATGCCGAGAAGCGCGGCACGCTGAAACCAGGCCAAACAGTTATCGAAGCCACATCAGGCAATACTGGCATTGCACTGGCTATGGTCTGCGCAGCGAAGGGTTATCCTTTTGTAGCGACCATGGTGGAGACATTCTCGATAGAGCGTCGGAAAATCATGAAGGCTCTCGGTGCCAAGGTGATTCTGACGCCTGCAGCGGAGAAGGGTTCTGGCATGGTCCGGCGGGCGGAAGAGCTGGCAAAGCAACATGGCTGGTTTCTGGCGAGCCAGTTTGAAAATCCGGCCAATCCTGCCTATCACCGCAATACGACTGGTCCAGAAATCCTGCGTGATTTCGCTGGTCGTGAGCTCGATTATTTTGTCAGCGGTTGGGGTACTGGTGGCACGATGACTGGCGCGGGCCAGATGCTGAAGCTTGCCCGGCCTGATATCAAAATCATCGCGGTTGAGCCTGAGAACGCTGCGCTGTTGTCGGGCAAGGACTGGCAACCGCATAAGATTCAAGGCTGGACCCCGGATTTTGTGCCGGGTGTTCTCGACAAGACGGTGCCTGACGATATCGTCACAGTTGCGGATGATGAGGCGATTGCCACGGCTCAACGCCTGGCGCGAGAAGAAGGTATTTTTTGCGGAATTTCAGCGGGTGGCACCATGGCTGCGGCACTGCGCCTAGCCGAGAAAGCACCCGCTGGCAGCACCTTCTGCGTCATGTTGCCTGACACGGGCGAGCGTTATTTGTCTTCTCCGCTATTTGCCTCAATCAGCGAAGAATCCGACGATGCGTGGCTGGCGTCGCTTTAGACTGCAGCGAGCATACTGAGCATTTTGCGCCGCTCGCTCTGTCCGGAGTTGGCGGTGCAGTGCGTTTGCACTCTCTGCCAGAGCTGATTTCAGTTTCCAGTGAGGTATTTAACTGCGCTAACCGATTTGTTTAAAACCACGCGGGGGTTCAGCTTGCACGCCCCGGCGCACGTGGGGATGCGCCTTGACACCGCCAAATCCAAGTGCTTATATCGACTCGCTCAGTGGGCCTGATGTCAGGCATTGGGGGAGAATTCCGGAGAATTCCAAATCGACCGAAAGTCGACGAAAAATTGAGCAACATTCGAAGCCAAGCAAATATAAAGCAATAATTAAAGCGAAAGGTAGGACTATGAAGACTCAATGGCTGCTGCTGTCAATTTCAGTGCTTTTAGCCGCTTGTTCACCGAGCGACACCAATACCTCATCTCAACCCGCCCAAGTGGCTTCTGCCGCCGAATCGTCCTCTGGCGATATTCCTCGAGGACCCAATGGCAAGCCTGATCTGAACGGGATCTGGCAGGTTCTGATGAATGCCAACGACAATCTTGAGCCGGCTCCACCTCAGGCCGCCTATCAACTGGTTCCGGGCGACTTCGTCCCGGTGCCACACCCTGATATTGTGGCGATGGGCGCTGTTGGTGCCGTGCCAGCAAGTTTCGGTGTTGTTGAAGGAGGCACTATCCCTTACAAGCCGGAAGCACTGGCACGTCGCGACGAGAATCGGGCGAACTGGCTGGAGAATGATCCCGAGATCAAGTGCTATATGCCAGGCGTACCACGCGCCAATTATATGCCGCATCCCTTTCAGATCTTTCAAAGCGAGAGCGCATTCTTTATTGCCTACTCCTTCGCCGGCGCCGTACGTAATGTCTTCCTGGAAGACCCGGGTCCGGCACCACTGGATTCCTGGATGGGTCAATCCTGGGGATATTGGGATGGCGATGTCTGGGTAGTTGAAGTGACTGGACTGGATGATCGAACCTGGTTCGACCGCGCGGGCAACTACCACTCCTATGAGCTGAAGGTGACCGAGCGCTACGAGATGATCGATGAAAACGTCATCATGTATTCCGCCACCATGGAAGATCCGCAGGTGTTCGAGCGTCCATGGACCATCGAAATGCCGCTGTATCGTCGCCTTGAAGAAGGCTTCGAGTTGCCGCAGTTCAAGTGTGTCGAGTTTGTTGAAGAGCTGATGTACGGCCAATATCGCAAAGGTGGCGAATTCGAACAGCGCCTTCGCGAAGAAATGCAACAAAATCAATAAAGTAGAAGAGCAATTCGCGAAATCCGGAGGCATTATCAAACTTGGTAATTCCTCCGGGCTTTCGCTAAAATGGCGTGGTTTATCGCAAAGCGCTTTCGACGACGCAAAATCTCGTGTACAAAGTGCACAGTGTTCGAATTTTTAGTTTGCTCAGCAAACGGCTCCGGCAGGGGAGAAGGATTACACGAGCTGCCGATAAAGCTATTGCGAGGCTGGTTTACGGAAACTTAGGGGTGACTTTATGAAAATGAAACTTCTGGCTCTGGCCGCTGTGACAGCAGTAGGTGTGGTTGCAATCAAGCAGCCGGCAACTGCCCATCACGCGTTCTCTGCAGAATTTGATGCCAATCTTCCTGTACGTCTGGGTGGGCCCATCACTCGCGTAGAGTGGATTAACCCACACACCTGGATTCATCTGGATAATAATGATCCTGAGTCAACCCGCGATCCAGGACCCTGGATGGTTGAAGGTGGTACGCCAAACACATTGTTGCGTCGCGGTATCAACCGTAACTCGCTGCAGCTTGGCACCGACATTATTGTGACTGGTTATCAGTCCAAAGACCGTTTGTGTGAGCCTACCTGCCGCGCAAATGGCCGTGACATCACCTTCCCTGATGGTCGCAAACTGTTCATGGGCTCCTCAGGTACTGGCGCACCGCGCGATGGATCTGACCCAACTGAGAACAACTAGTTCTGCAGTGTGAATAAACAAAAAGCCCGGCTTCCAGCCGGGCTTTTTGTTTGGGGGATCAGTCGCTTGTGAGGAGGTCGCTTGTGAGGAGAGAGATCCGGGCTTCCGGCGTCTCACTCGCGGAGGTCTGCTCAAACACGGGTCGACATTTATTCCAGGACTGGATCAATGGCGCGCTCGTAATCGCCGCCATCACGAAAAACGGTTGAGGTCTGAATGAAGCCTGCTGCATAGATGCGCAGCAATACGGTCCGGGACCCTCGGTTCTCCCAGAACCAGCCATGGATTCCTGCAAAAGGGGCGTGATAGGAGCCGGATTTGCTCGCCGCGTTCCCCTGTTCGAAACTTTCCGCATACTCTTCCCCGAGTCCTGCGGGTTCTGCATGCATGTCGTAGTACAGATCAGCATCGGCGCTCCAGCTGAAAACCATCGGGGCATCAAAATCCATGAGGTATTTGTACTCCACTGACTGGAATGGCCCGAGCTCAAACTCAGCGTAGTCCTGTCTATGGCCTTCCAGTTGTTCTTCGAGCGGCGACTCACGTGATAGTGCAGTGAGCCCGAGTAACTCTCCGGTTCCCAACGGATCAACGCCAAACTCGGCGGGCAGAATAGTGGTAAACAACACCAGTAACGCGACGACGAAGGCCACAGCGCTGGCGATGATGATGTTTCTGGAGGAGGGAGGCGTCGTTGATTTTTCGGATTGACTCATGATTCTTTCGACTTTCAGAATTTAATAGGGTGGCTGCGCGAAATAGGCGCCGAGCTGGAATCCCGCCAGCAAAAATCCGCCACACATCAGTGCGGCATTGGTGATAAATGCGTGGCGCAAATAACTGGTGCTCGTTCGCCATACACTGAGTGCAATGAACACTGTCGACAGGGCGAGCACCTGGCCGATCTCAACCCCGATATTGAAGCTGATGATGTTGGTTACCAGGCCATTGTTTGACAGGTTGAATTCCTGCAATTTGGTGGCGAGGCCAAGACCATGGAACAGGCCGAAAACAAATACAGCCACTCGGGTGTTCAGCTCGAAACCAACCAGCTGTTTGAAGCCGTCCATGTTTTCGAAAGCCTTGTACACAATCGACAGGCCAATAATCGCGTCGATGAGATAGGCGTTTACCTGCAGATTGGCGAGCACACCGAGCAGCAAGGTAATGCTGTGGCCTATGGCGAACAGGGTGACGTATTGCACAACATGCGTAGGGCGATAGAGGAAAAATATCACGCCTACAAGAAATAGCAGATGATCATAGCCGGTGACCATGTGCTTGGCACCGAGGTACATGAACGGAAACACTGCCGGACCATCAATGGCTTGCACGAAGCTGGCATCGGAGCCTTCGATGGTGTGTGCGAGCGCAGCGCCACTAACCAGTAGCAGGGCGAGAGCGCTGAGCCAGCGCACTGCACTTCCGCTGTTCATCAGTTGCCCGGTCCGTCGCCGAAGCGGTTTACGATATCGGGGTTATACGCCTGATGACAGGCGGTGCAGACGCTGTAAAGCTGGGCGCCAGCCTGGAAAAACTCTTCCTTGTCCTGAGCCAGCGCTGCGTTCATGGCGCGTAAACCTGCTTCGCTGAGGCCCTGGGAGTAAATTACCCAGGCATCGTTGTCTTCACGTCGATCTGGCAGGGCAAGCATGTTCCCGGTTTCCACGATAACTGCGGCCTGAGAGCGTACATAGGCCCATCCGTCGTCAGTGGTAGGATAAAGTTCTTCATAGCCAGCCGAGTCCAGAACCCAACCACCGGAATCCCACAGGATGTCGGATGCGGGTTCGAGCACGAGCGCCATGATTTCCTGCATATTCAGTGTGGTGTTGTAGACACTTGCAACGTCGCTCTCAGCCTGATCGTCGCCGGAGCATGCAGTGAGAGCGATAGCTAGAGCGATCAGTAAGGCAAGGTGCTTGGGAATCTTCGGCAGGAAAGTGTCATTATTATTCATGTAGAGCCCTGTCTCATTATTGTTAGAAACGGTGTGCGGCATACTCAACCCTGACAATGCAGGCATCGGCCAGCCAGACCGTATTTGCAGGCAAGTCTGCCTTAATTTGTGATGTTATTCTAGGCTAGGGCGACAATAGCCAACACAGCTGCGGTGGGCGCAGAAATACCAATCAGGATTTGATAATCAGAATGCACAGATATCGTACCCCAGCCAATCCAGTCACTGCCTTTCTCGCCGTACTGTTAGTCATCGTGTCGCAACTATGTGTGGCTGCAGAAATGCCGGAAGTGCGCATCGAAGCAACACCGGACGATGGTGTTCAGCCTCGGCTTGTGACCGATACATCGGGCAACGTGCATCTGCTTTATTTCAAGAAGCGTCTGCGTGCGCCTGCTGCTCGGGAGGGGAATCTTTACTATCGGCAATATCTTCCAGAGCAGGGGCAGTTCTCGCAGCCGATCAAGGTGTCTTCCCAGGCGTTCAATATACAAAGTTACTCCATAGCGCGTGCAGCGATGGCTATTGATGGTGAGGGCCGGGCTCACGTGATGTGGTATTTACCCCGGTCAGAAAAGTACTTCTACGCGCGCTCCAATGCGGAGCGAACCGCTTTCGAAGAACAGCGATCGATGGTAACAGACTATATTCTGGGCCACGACGCGGGCGGTGATATTGCAGCATTCGGGAATCAGGTGGCGATTGTCTGGGGAGCTGGCGATCTCAGTCGGGAAGCAGAACGCACAATGTTTGCGCGCTTCTCGCATGATGGAGGCGCGACTTTCGGGCGGGAGACAATGATCAGTAATCCTGACTTCGGCGCCTGTGGTTGTTGTTCGATGGCTGCAGACTATCTGTCTGAACAGGAATTGCTGGTTGCCTATCGTTCCGCCATCGATGGAGTGGGGCGGCACATGCAGTTACTCACTGTGGAAGGCGTGGATAATGCGCCAACCGGATCTCGCTATGCAGACATGCAAGCCTTGCGCGAGTGGGAGGCTTCTTTTTGCCCACTCAGCACCAATGACATCGCGGCCAATCTGCCAGACAGGAAGTGGCTGGTCTTCGAGACGCAGAGCAGAATCGTCCAGATGTCTCTGCCAGATGGCGATCCTCAGGCTGTGCGGGAGCCGTTTTCCGAAACTCGTCAGAAAAATCCGGCAGTCGCAAGCAATGCCGAGGGCCAGCGACTCATCGCCTGGGGAGAAGCAATCAGTCATACCCGTGGAGGGCGACTGAATATGCAGTTATTCGATGAAGCAGGTGTGATGGCCGGATTCGATTTTAACGAGGATATTGCTATTGGGGAGTTCAGCTTCCCCGCTGTTGCAGCTATCGGGCCGAACAGTTTTTTGGTGCTCTACTAGAAGCGATATTTCTGGGGAGCTTCGCGCCGCAAATTTTCAATTCGCAAGTCGAGCCATTGTTGATTGGTTTCTTCCATGAGTCGTTCCAGTGTTCGAAAAGTCTCGTCCACTGATGGAACGCGGGATTGGCTGGAGGGGGTTGGGGCAGTTCTCGTCGCTGCAGCCTGAGTGACCGCGGCGAATGCGGGAAAGACATAGGTTGTTCGTTTCCGCAGCGCATCCTCACCACAGTAGAATTCAGTCTGCACCATAATATGTAGTGCTTGCTCGTCTGCCCCGGTTTCCCGGGTCTGGAACGCCACCACAAAATCGTCTCTCCAGGCTGTCAGCGTTTTACACTCTGACAGATAGCGCGCAATTTCCTCGCCATCGATGGCAGCAATAAGTTGCTGGCAGCTCAAGTTGCCCAGACTGCCGTTGGGTTCAGATTCCAGGCATTCTTGCGCTGTGTCATCCAGCGAGGTGAGGAGATTGGCAATACTGGCAAACGCCTGAGGACTGGGAAGATTTGCGGGCTGAGCGTCGCTGTCCTGTGCGTCGATGCCAGGATGAAGGACCAAGGCGGCGCAACAGAGAACTCGCCGCCATGCTGGATGTGCTTTATTCGTAAAGCTCAAATCGCCGCTCCCATTTTTTGAAACGCTTACGGCAGTATTTTTCGAGTTGTTTGTATGAAGAGAAGAACACTTCACTTGCTTCTTCGATGGATTCATCAAATTCGCAGAAGTCATTGGTGTAGTCACGACACACCCAGGGTCGGGAGTCATAGATGCCGCATACTCCCCCGGGTAGCAGATGGGTGCACGGTGTGGCTATATGCAGGAACCAGCCATCTGCATCCTTGAAGATATTGATATTTTCATGCGAGACCTGCCAGAGCAGATGATCGAAATCTTCCTTGGTCTTGGGGGTGGGGATTTTCTGGTTGATGGAGTTGCAACAAATTGACTTCTTGCATTTCGAACATTTCTTGTCGATTTCAACCTTGCCGGCCTCTTTATCGACATCAACCATCTTGATGGAATTTTTTGCATTCATACCACGGACCACGACTGCCTGATTAAAAGTTGCTGGTTCATTCTAGCATCGCATTGAGTCTGGATTGAATGAGCAATCATGCACAAGCCTGTGCCAGTAAAGTTTCATCAGGTGGAAGACTTTACATCACAGCAGCGGCTATCCACAATGCGCTGATAGAGTTAGCTTTGTCTATCGGCAGCAAGCTAGTGACTGTGAGTCTGCTCTGTCTCTCCAGGGCAGAGGAATTCTTTGCTGCCAGCACACTGAGAGTAACAATTCACAAGGACAGCGACCTGATGAAAAAAATAATGTTGAGTTTCGCGCTCCTGTATTTGGTAACACCTTCGGCAAGAGCTCCTGCAAGTCCTTTGATTCAGCGACTCTCTGTGCGCTTCCCGCATTTAATGCTCGGCTTGTCTTTAGTGCTGTTGAGTGCTTGCACAGGCGAAGAAACCGTATCGACAGCAGGACAGAATCTGAGTTCATCAGAGGTGCCAGCTATTGAATTGACCTCTCTCTCAACACGTCCCTGGCTCGTTACCGGGGGTGATGTTCTGGTGGCAATGCGCGTCGCGAGTGATTCAGACGCACCGAGCAAGCCCTCTGTGCGCTTGAATGGCGAAGAGGTTGGCAATCGATTCGTGCAAATCAGCACGGGCCACTGGCAAGCCAACTTATCGGGATTACCTCTGGGAGACAGTCTGCTGGAGGCCGATGTTCCGGGTAGCCCCGCTGCGACATTGAGGTTGACGAATTATCCTGTGAGCGGCCCGATCATCTCAGGCGAACATGAATCGCCATTCTATTGTCAGACCGAAGATTTTGTATTGGTAGCGGGGGGAACCCTGGGGCCAGCGCTCGACAGCAATTGTTTTGCCGAGACCAGAGTCGACTACGTCTATAAGTCACTTGAGGACAACAGCTACAAACCCTATCCACCCGCTGAAGAAATCGGCATGGAGGATGTGGCGCTGATCACCGATCCGAATGGTGAAGAGGTACCGTATATCGTGCGCGTCGAGACCGGTGTCGTTAACCGGGCAATTTACGAAATTGCGATGCTGCACCATCCCGATGCTACGGAACCCACTGCGTTCAATCGCAGTAGTGGCTGGAATGGCAAACTTGTGTACACCCATGGTGGTGGGTGTCGCTCTGGCTGGTATCAACAAGGCGACAGCACCGGTGGGGTAATGCGTGATGGTTTGTTTCAGCTGGGATACGCAACAGTTTCCTCAACGCTGAATGTGTTCGGCCAGAACTGTAATGACTTGCTCGCCTCAGAGACGCACATTATGGTCAAGGAGCGCTTCATCGAGCGCTATGGTGTGCCAATCTATACGATAGCTACCGGAACTTCCGGAGGCTCTTATCAGTCGCACCAAACTGCTGACAACTATCCGGGAGTCTTCGATGGCATTATTGTTGGTGCCAGCTTTCCAGATGTTGCTTCTGCGACGATTTTTACACTTGCCGACGCTCGTTTGCTGAATTACTACTTCACTGACATCAATCCCGGTTCTTTCTCGCGGGAACAACAACGCGCTGTGTCCGGTTTTGGCTCCTGGGGGTCAATCGCCAATCTGGCCAGAGGTGCGGCGCGGCTCGATCCACTCTACGAGGAGGGTATCGCTCCCGAAGAACAGGGTGGTGAGGTGAGCCTGCCGGAACTCGAAGGACAGCGTTATGACCCGGCGACCAATAGCGGCATTCGAGCAACGGTGTATGATCATACGGTCAATGTCTATGGGCGCATCGATGGTACTGACGTAGCGCGCCGACCTCTCGATAACGTGGGCGTTCAGTATGGGCTGGGTGCGCTGAATAACGGCCTGATCTCGCCTGATCAGTTTATTGCGCTCAACCGGGATATTGGCGGATTTGATTACGACATGAATCATGTCGCAGAACGTCATCGCTCAGATCAACTCGCCAGAGCCCGCGCTATTGAAACAGGGCGAATTCTTTATGGTGGTGCCGGTCTGTCCGAGACCCCGATCATCGATTACCGCCGCTATACGGATCATGTGGAGACCGGCGATATTCATATGGTGGTCCATCAGTTCTCGACCCGGCAGCGGCTCGTACAAGCCAATGGTCACGCCGAAAATCACGTGATGAATATTGGAGGACGTTGGGGGTTCGATGCAGATAACCCGGATCTGGCCACGCTTTTTCTGGAAATGGACAACTGGCTGATGGCTATCGCGGCTGATTCGGCGGCATTGTCGAGAGCGGAAAAAGTCGTGCGTAACAAACCGCCGTCGCTCGTTGATGTATGCTGGGATCAGAATGGCGATGAACCGTTACGAATCGAGGAGGAACAGACCTTTATCGGCAATAGCGCCTGTAATACTCTCTACCCAGCCTATCCAACGCCGCGCCATGTCGCCGGTGCGCCATTGGCAAATAATATTGTAAGCTGCCGACTGCGCCCATTGAACGTAGTTGACTATGCGGTCAGTTTCAGCGACGAACAATGGCAGCAGTTGCTTGCAATCTTTCCCGACGGAGTGTGCGACTGGTCAGCTGGCGATGTCAGCGGAGCACGCCATCAAGGAGTCTGGGCATCATTTGGTCCCTCGCCTGTGAACCGCTTGTACTAGGCGTTCCGAGTGGTCGGCAATACCGCAGAAAATGGAATTCAATAAAAAATAACAAGAGGATTTGTCTATGCGATCTCCACACGCAATCACGCGTCTGACTGCGAGCCTCTGCGCTCTGTTTGCTTTGCCGGGCTTGAATGCCCAGGAAAATCCCGTGCTTGCCACTTCAGTAAGCGATGGTTTCACCATTGCCGTGGTTGGCGACATCATTATTTCCTATCCACTCGATCATATGATGACCGATCCCGGTTTCCGCGCTGTGGTGGAATTGACACAGGGTGCAGATGTTACGACTGGCAATCTGGAAGGCAATATCATTAATGGCCGCAGCTTCAAAGGCTCAAGCGGTGGTGGGTTTGGCGCAGAACCAGAAGCAGCCGAATGGATTCGCGATATGGGCTTCGATATTGTCTCGCGGCCCAACAATCACGCCGACGATTTCGGGCCGGAAGGTTTGATCGAAACCAGCGCGCATCTGGAGCGCGCAGGCATTCAGTATGCTGGTTATGGAGACACTTACTGGGCTGCGAAATCAGCTCGTTTCTACAGCAGCCAGCGCGGCCGGGTAGGCATGGTGGCTGTATCTGACCACAATCCCCGTGCGCAACCTGCAAACGGGGAGTGGCCTGGCACAGGAGGGCTGAGTCCGCTGCGGGTGACACGCTATTTCATGGTTCCGGAACAATCCTGGGACGGTCTGCAAGCCCTTCGCGATCACTTTCCCAATGGCACTGGCTTCTACGCACGAGGCGCCAATTCATCGACAGATATCGCTTTTGTCGGTAACAATTTCCGTAAAGCGCCAGCAGGCGTTACCGAAGCCTATTATCACTATGAGATGAACCAACGCGATCTGACCGATACCTTGGCAGCAGTGCGTGAAGGCAAAATCAAGTCTGACTTCATCACCGTTGCGATACACGCGCATCATTTTCTCGATGCCAAGGGTGGATATCGCGGTGAGGGTATCCCGGAGGGCGAGCATCTCGATACCAACCCTTCGATTGCAGATTATCTTCCGGAGTTTGCCCATGCCGTCATCGACAACGGTGCAGACTTGTTTCAGGGAACCGGTGTACACGCCTTACGCGGCATCGAAATCTACAACAATCGTCCGATTTTTTATGGCCTCGGTGAATTCATCCGGCAGATGGATGTGATTGGTCTGGCCGGCCGAGGTGATCCACAGCGCAGCGTTGGACCGGAAGGTTACGAGTTTCCGGCCAAGTTTGAGAGCATTGTCGCGATTGCCGAGTACGCGGAGGGCGAACTGCAGGAAGTGCGCATCCACCCTATCGAGACACGCTACGATGAAGAAAAGCTCGCGCTGCGTGGTATCCCACGCATTGCACCTCCCGAGGTGGCGCAGCGCATCCTGACCCGCTTGCAGGAGCTATCGGCGCCATTGGGAACCGATATCCGCATTCGAGGTGATATTGGTATTATCCGGCCCTAGCCCTCGATTCTGGCTCAGTTGAGTCAGTGCTCGTTGCTCGAAATCAGGCGTAATTCAAGACGCTTGATTTCGCGCATCAGTTCCAGCTTCTGCATCTGCGTAAAGCCAACGACTTTAATCGTCACGGTGATGCCGAGGCATACGTTGATTGCGAGCACCCAGCCGAGACTGGTTTTCAGGTCATCTGTATCCAGAAATTGCATGAAGGCGTAAATGCCCAGCAGGAAAACTACGAATCCCAGAATCCACATATACCAGGTTATCCATGCCTGTTTGCCGCGCAGTGCCATACCCAGCATATCGAATAGGCCGACTGGCTCTTCAAGTTCTTCAATTGCTCGTCTCTCGTCTTCTGATAACGCATGACGGATTTCATCATCGATGTTGCTCATTGGGGTTTCTCCTGTTCACTCACAAGTTTTTCCTGCAGTTTCTTGCGCGCATAGAAAAGTCTGGATTTGACTGTTCCCACCGCCAGATCGAGTACTTCAGCGATATCTCCGATGCTCATCTCCTCGAGATAGTACAGGCGCAGCAGCGCTCTGAGTTCGGAGTCGAGTAGAGCCAGCATTCGTTCAGAATCCATTTTGGCATCTACTGCTTCCGCAATTGGGTTGGCTTGACTGTTTGCTATGTGTGCATCCGCTTCATAGCCTCCGGCCAACCGCTCGCGATCTCTGATCCTTGTCCGCTGCCAGTCGACACAGCGCCGTTCGACGATTGTAAAACTCCAGCGCGGGAAACTGCCCGGATCAGACAGCCGATGCAAATTACGACAGATTGCCAGCAACGCGTCCTGCAAGACATCCTGGGCAGCGTCTTTATCGTCCAGGCGGTATCTGGCAAATGTGAAATAGCGGCTCTTCCACAAAGCCAGCAGCTTTTCCAGAGCCGACCGGTCACCTTGCTGGCAGCGTACTACCAACCACTCGCTATAGGCTTTTTGCTTTGCGTCCATTTTTTACAGTCCTGATGATCAGGTCGTTACGAACGGCAATTCGGTTCAGAGTCTGGACTTGCTAATCGCGGGTTCGTGGTTTACTTTTTGAGTTGTCTGTTAATCTATCATTGATTCTTGCCGGATTTTTGCGATTCGCACAGATGGGTTTGCTGTCTGCTCCTGTGTATTCTTCGGCAATTGAATCCAACAACCAGAAGCCCAGTCAGAGGGGCCAACAATGATTTCACCCACCATACTCAGAAAAACCCTGACTTCGTTGCTGTTACTGGCGATTGCGTCAGTCACGACGTTCACTCACGCGCAGGAATACGAACCCCCACGCACGGCTTCCGGCAAGCCAGACTTGCAAGGCTACTGGACCAATGCTGCGCTGACAGGCATGCAGCGCTCCAGCAACTATGCCGAGATCGGTCTGGTCATTCCCGAAGAGCGCCTGCAGGAACTCACCATGAATCACGGTCAGAATGTGCGTCAGGCAACTGACGACGGGCTTGTGCAGGGTGAGCTATTGGATGGCTCAGACCTCGGCCAAGGGCGTGGCTACAATGCCTTCTGGGTCGATCCCGGAACTCGCTTTGGAAGAGTGAGGGGGGAACACAGGACTTCCTGGATAATCCATCCTGAAGATGGGCGTATCCCTTTTTCAGAGGCTGGTAACGAACGTCGGCGCGAAGCGCGCATGCGTTTCTCCAGTAATGACGGACCAGAAGGCAGATCGCTGGGCGAGCGCTGCCTGATCGGATTTGGTAGCACCGGCGGGCCACCCATGAATAATGTGCTTTACAACAATCTGTATCAGATCGTACAAACGGATGATTACCTCATGATTCTGGTAGAGATGGTGCACGATGCGCGCATCATTCCCATCGGTGGCGAGCATCGGCCGTCCGAACTCGCGCCGTGGCTGGGTGACTCGGTGGGCTACTGGGAGGGAGATACTCTGGTAGTCGAAACAATCAATCTGCATCCTCAGCAGGCGCCGAGAAATTCCGCGCCACTCTCTGAGCAGGGCAAAATCATTGAGCGATTCTCGCGTTACTCGGACGATCAGATTCTGTACGAGTTTGAAGTCGTAGATCCGGTTTACTATACGGAAACATGGCGCGGTGAAATGAGCTTCAATGCGACCGACACCAAGCCTTACGAGTACGCTTGCCATGAAGGCAACTACGGGCTGATCGGAATTCTCGCTGGTGCGAGACGGGAAGACGTCGACCCGATTGCTGCAGATCGGGAATAAAAAAAGGGCCATGTGGCCCTTTTTTCATTGTCAGAGCGAATCTGGCACTTGCTCAGCTTAATGAGTCAGCGAGTAGATCAGATAGTTGATACCTAACTGGTATGCGGAGTTGGCGTATTGCGTCGGGTACCATTGATCATAGGTATGTTCCCAGCCATCGCCCATGTCGGAATTCCAATTTACCAGCACCATGACCCGCCCGTTATCATCCAGAATGGCATGGTTGCTGGCGATATCTATGCCAGCCTGACCAAACCCCTGGCGACCACCGCGCCCGGGTATCATCTGCGGGCCATCGATATCGTAGAACGTGTGATAGATCTCGTGGTCTGCTTGCAGCTCGATGAGTTCGCGGTCTGGAAAGAGTTGCGAAAAATCCCGGTAGAATGCATCCCACTGCTGCTCACCCCAAAAATCGTCGATAAGCAGAAAGCCGCCACGCAAGAGATATTCGCGTAGATTTTCTACTTCGGCCGGAGATAGAGAAAGGCCGCCATTACGCCCCATTTCGAGCGCATAGAGGAAAGGGTAGTCGAAAATTTCCTCATCATCGAAGCGCAGAACGATGGGTTCGCTCATCACTCGAACGTTCGTCAGTCGAGCGACACCGCGGAGGAAATTCTCATCGGATGCGGGAAAGTCTGTTAGCCATGGCCCGCCGTAATAGCCACTGCTGTAGTAACTGTCGTACTGAATTCGGACAAACGCGAACTCGCCCGCAATGTCATGCAGTGCTTCGGGAGCATCTTGCAGGAAAGGCTGTGCCTGGGCGCTGCTGGTCAAGAAGAGAGGAAGTACAAGCAGCAAGGCCAGGGCAATTACGGATCGGTAGCGCCCGGCGTTCGAGCCAGCAAGGTTTCCGCTTGCGCTTGAACCGGTTCCCAAACTGCTACCCAAGCAAGCAATTGTGCAGGTATCTGAGGCGACTGACAGCATGACTTCGCACCCGAATCTATTGAGATTTAACCCCTGATTACCGGGATCGGATGACGCTAGTGTGTATCGACAAGTCGGGGAGATCAAGCTATTGTGAAGAATGCAGGCTCAAAGGGCTCGCGCACAATGAAAACACTGTTAACAAGCGTTGCCGGACGTTTTCCGGTTCTGCAGGGCAGTTCTGCTTTCAGGGCAGATACTGAGGCTCCGCAGACAATCGCAAGATACCTCACTCTGGCATTACTTATTATTGCCGGATACAGCCCGGCATTGCGTTCTCAGGATGCCGTTTCTCTCAGCAATGAAGCGCTGTCTTCCTTGCAAGCCTATGAGGAGCAATTGGCTGATCTCGAATCCGAATTTGGTCCGTTCGATGCGCGGCTGCTCGAACCACTCGCCGCGATGGAAGCGATCCACAACGAGTTGGGAAGCTATGATCGTGTGGCCTCTCTACAGTCGCGCCGCTTGCAGATTCGGCGTGCAGCACTGGGTTTTGAAAGCAGCGATCTGATTCCACTGCTGGAAGAGATGATCATTACCCAGCTGCAATTGCGCGACTGGGAAGCCGTGTCTGATAGTCTCGAGCACATCAGGCATTTGTATGCCGTGAATTATGGGCCGGATTCCGAACAAGTACTCGCGACCCAGAGCCGTCAAGCACAATGGATGTTGGCACAGGTCTATCTGGACAGGGATATGCAGCGCGCCGACCTCGTACTGGATACCCGCGATCTCTACGATCAGACTCTGGACACTGCAATTGAGAAATACGGTGAAGACAGCGAAGCCTTGCTTCCCTGGTTATATGATCGCGCTCTGAGTCTGTACTACCTCGTCGCCATGATGAATACCGATAACGGGCTAGGTGGGACAGCTATCGACGAAGTCATCCACCGCGATGGTATAGCACGACTGCAAACGACCAGTGCACGCGGCAGCCTGAGCGCGCTCAATATCTATGGGCCCTCCAGCCGAATTCCGGTAGTCGATGAAGATGAACTCGTCGGTGTAGCCTATCTTCGTCAGGCAAAGGGCTTTCTCCACGATATCGAAGATATAGGCGAGGTCACTGGCAATGCCGAATTGCGCGGCATCGCAGCAATCTACAAAGGTGATTTCAATATCATGATGCGCCGAACTTCCGGCCGCAAAGACTACCGTGAGGCACGTGAAATCCTCATCGAAGCTGGCATAAGCCCGGAGCGAATCGATCGCTTCTTCGCCAGACCGATGGCGCTGCCAATGCCGAAATTTTTCCCTGACTTCGCGGGTCTGGAAGCGTATCAGCAGAGCTTGCTCGCAGGGATACCCGAGGCTGAGCGAAGCGATAACAATGCTGGAGTATTTCTGGCATGGGATGAAGACTTGCGCGCCGTGAGCATGCCTCGTCCGCCGGCTGACTTTCCGGCTCTGGAGATCGAAAAGCATCAGATTGATCTGGAGTTCAGGCTGTCAACCAAGGGCAGGGTATCTTCAGTGGATGTTCTTTCCTCTGAATCGGATGACAACAAGATCGAGCGAACAGCCTGGCGCGCGTTGAGAGAGATGACTTTTCGCCCGCCCTTCGTCGATAATCGGACGCAAACTGTTCGCAACGCCCGCATTCGCTACGAGTATCATGCCCGCGAAGAGCAGTAGACTTCCGCAATGAAACCCCAGTCGAACATTTCTGCGCTGAGATGAGATGGGGTGCGTGCAGGATTTGGCAATTGGTGGGGGGCATACGCGAATTTATCAGGCTTGCTGAAATGATATCTTTGCGTGCAGACACGCAGCACGCGGTCAGGATCAATAAACACAATAACAGGTAGCTATCTACTCAGAGGGTAGCAACCACAAGAGGTTTCGTATGATGAATCAATATTCCCGGTATGTTCAGGCCAGCGTGCTCTTCGTGCTCACAACCTGGTTAGTAGCGTGCGCCAGCAATTCAGTTGACCTGCAGGCCTTGCAAGCCGCCGAGATTACCAATTTCAGGGCGCCAGAATCGAATATTCTCTCGAGTGGACAACCCACCGAGGAACAATTGGCAGTCATGGCAGCTGCGGGTGTCAGGCATGTTGTCAACCTGCGAACCGAGGGAGAGCAAGTGGATTTCGATGAGAAACAAGCAGTGGAAGCGCTGGGCATGACTTATTACTCATTGCCTGTTTCCGGCGCCAGTGGCATCAACGGTGAGAATGCAGGTAGCTTGCTGGCGATTCTTGCGGCGACCGGAGGAGAGCCAGTGCTTGTGCACTGTGCTACGGGTAACCGGGTTGGTGGGCTTATGGCCGTCAGTCATTTTGCCAACAGCGCCAACATCGATGCGGCCATGGCAGAAGGAGAGCGCTGGGGAATGACTTCGGAACGCTTACAACAATCAGTCAGGCAAAGCCTTGATGGCGCAGCACAATAATCAAAATCTATAACCAGCCCAGAGGGAGCAGGCAATGAATTCTGAAGTAGTAGCAAATGGATCCAAACTTTCGTTGAGTCTGAAAATACTTGCATGGCTAAGCCTGTTGGCCGGTGTTGGTATCGGCCTGTTCGCACTGGCGGGGCCGATTGCCGTGTGGCTCGGAATGGCAAATTTCCAGCTTGGATTCGGGTTCTTGCGCATTGTAAATTCCTGGGCTGACTGGATTGCGGGAATAAGCCTCGTCATTGCCATCGGTATTTTCGTTGTCGCCCGGCAGCAACAAATACCGGCTGGGCAAAAACTGAGCGCATTGGCGTTTGCCGGTTGTGTTGCTGCGTTTCTCTCCTGGTACGTGCCAGAGACGTTCCGTCCACCGGAAGGGACCCCGGCAATTCACGACATTGCCACAGATCCCTATGCACCGCTGGAGTACATCGCTATCGCGCCCTTACGTGCCGACGCCGCCAACAACATGGATTATGGCGTGATGCCTGGTATCGATTCCGTGCAGCAACATATTGATATGCAAGTGGCAGCGTATCCCGATATCGTGCCGCAGACGTTTAGCGAGAGTCCGGACGTGATATTCGAAAGAGCTCTCGCCGCTGTAGAAGCACTGGGCTGGGAGTTGGTTTCTGCAGACGCAACAACCGGAAGAATTGAGGCAACCGATACGACATTCTGGTTTCGCTTCAAAGATGATGTAGTTGTCGAAGTCAGCGCCGATCCAACAGGTGGGGCAATCTTGAATGCTCGCTCGCTTTCGCGGGTTGGACGCAGCGACGTTGGCAAGAATGCAGCACGTCTGAGAGAATTCTTCGCTCTGCTATAAGATTTATATGAGGTGGGAGACCTATAATCAGGCCTCCCACTACCCCCCGCCCAAAGGTTTCTGCACAGTTGATTTATTGGCGGATACGCTTCGCTTCATTCCCTGAAACCTGCCATTGATCGTCTTGTTCCTGGTTCCCTGTAACTTCCCGGATTGCTCCGCGTCTTGCCAGACATAGCTCACGAAGGTTTGTGTTGGCAAGGAGGCGTGTGGTTTGCAGTCTTATCCTGAGAACTGGGGGTGCTTGCACGGGCATTCTGTCCAGCAATTCATTCCATTCGGCGCCCCGGTGTTGCAATCAGCAGTTTGGACACTATATTTGGTCCGACCAATCTGGTCAGACCAATTTT
>JASBUV010000130.1 GCA_030147705.1 Gammaproteobacteria bacterium | reverse complement strand
GAGTCTGATATTCAGGCCCGAAGTGAGTGATGCTTACTATCGCTATTACATCTCGCGCGAGAGTCAGTTAAGCCCCAATCAACTTGCAGATCTACCGCAACTTGAACTCAATGCGTCACACCGTTTCGATACACGGCAAGTAGTCTTTGAAGGATGGTCGGATGCAGAAGCTGAGTTTCGATGGTCCGTAGGCAATTCCCCCAGCATCCACTTCAATCCCATTATTGAAGATCCCGGAGGACAAGATTACGAGTTGCTGCTGGAATTCCACTCCCTGGGCGAACAACAAGTGAGTATCGATCTGAACGGTCAGCCAATCGCATCATTCGGCACCGCGAATTCCGATGTAACGCAGTACCAATTCGAGATCCCCGCAGAGCTGATCAACACAGCGCACAACATACTAAGCTTCAACCTCCCCAACGCGCGCCGACCAGGCAATGGCGACATGAGAGAACTGGGCATAGCACTGCATTCGTTCGCATTGAATGAATGAATCGGGGTTGCTGCGGCTAGAATCCTGAACGATGCTGACGAGATGAGATAGTCGACCTGTCAGCTATGCGCAATGACCATGGAGTAGTTTGTGAGGTTCGCTATGATAACTGAGGAGATGGTGCCCAGGGGGAACTCCCTTACCTTACATGCTGAGGGCACACAAACTTGTTCGACTCAGCAGCTAAAGAGAATCTCTAGCTAGATAATTTCGGGGTTGCTGCGGTTAGAATCCTGCCGATGTTGACGAGATGAGATAGTCGACCTGTCCACTACTAGCACTGGAAGTGAAGAAGCAACTGAGGTTTCTATGATAATTAGGGAGATGGTGCCCAGGGGGGACTCCCTTACCTTACATGCTGGGATCACGCAGACTTGTTTGACTCCGCAGTTCAAGAGAATCTCTAGCTAGACTGCTTCGAGGTTACTTTAGATCGCTATCTGCACGATGCTGTCGAAATGAGATAGTCGACCTGTCCACTATTAGCAATGGAAATGCAGTTGTAACTAAGGATTCTATGATAACTCGGGAGATGGTGCCCAGGGGGAGACTTGAACTCCCACGACCTTTCGATCACTAGCACCTGAAGCTAGCGCGTCTACCAATTCCGCCACCTGGGCACAAAGCGCAAAGGGCTTTGCGATACTACTCAATTGAATCGGATTCTGGCTGCCTTGCGGCAGCTGTCTACCAATTCCCCCGGCCACCAATCACAGATTGGTGTCGTTCGTGAAGCACAAAGCTTACGCTTTGCTAAAAACGCTTCACTCACCCACCTGGGCACAAAGCGCAAAGGGCTTTGCGAATTCATCTGATTCTGTCCGAAAAGCAGTTTCGGCCTGCCTGGCGGCAGATTGCGATCAGATTTCCGGCCGTCTTAGCCGGAGCGCAACTTTACTCATCACCTCCCGGGCTGTCAACTGTCACGGACAAGAAACACAGTGATGTGTATAATTGCCCGAAATTAACGAATCGATATGAATAACGGCTCCCTGAATACTGAGCCAACTGGAGTTTTACTCAACTTAATGCCCAAATCCTACAAGCCCAAAGATCCTTTCGCGCAGCGCGAAGCGGACAAATACGCCAATCCCATTCCCAGCCGGGAACTCATCCTTGAACAACTAGAAGCCATCGGTAAACCTGCCAGTCTCGAGAAACTGTGCGGAATTCTGCAGCTATTCGACGAAGAACAGCAGGAGGCGTTGCGGCGTCGTCTGATCGCCATGAGTCGCGATGGTCAGATAATCAGCAATCGTCGTGGGGTGTATGGCCTTGCGGCCCATATGGACCTGATCGCCGGTCGCATTCAGGGCAAGAAAGACGGATTCGGCTTTTTCATCCCCGACGATGGAAGCGAAGATCTGTTTCTCACCGCCCGTGAAATGAGTACGCTCTTCGATGGTGATCGCGTTCTTGCGCGCCTCACGGGTTTCGACAGTCGCGGCCGCCGCGAAGGTACTGTGGTCGAAATTCTTCAGCGTCGCTATAGCGAAATCGTCGGCCGTTACTACTCTGAGCATGGCTTCGGACTGGTCATTCCCGACAATTCCCGCATCAATCACGAAATTCTGATTCCGGATGGCCAGGCAGGCAAGGCGCAGGACGGCCAATACGTCGTCGCCCAACTCACCGAATATCCTGCCCACAGGCGCAAGGCTATCGGGCGGATATCAGAAGTGCTCGGTGACGTGACAACGCCTGGTCTCGAAATCGACATTGCACTGCGTAGTCACGACATTCCCCATGAATGGCCAGCAACTGTAAACCGGCAAACGGCGCGTCTGCCGGATGAGGTCAGAGAGTCGGAAACTGCAGGGCGATTTGATCTGCGCGATCTGCCATTCGTGACTATCGACGGAGAAGATGCAAAAGACTTCGATGATGCCGTTTATGCCAAACCTGCCAGTTCGGGTGGTTGGGTTCTGATGGTCGCTATTGCCGATGTTTCCCATTATGTCCAGGTTGGTTCTGCCCTGGATGAAGAGGCTTTGGAGAGAGGCACTTCTGTTTACTTTCCAGGGCATGTGATTCCCATGTTGCCCGAGAAGCTCTCGAATGGCTTGTGTTCGTTGAAGCCCGAAGTCGACCGGCTCGCCATGGTGTGCGAGATGGAGATTTCTCAGGAGGGTGAGCTGGAGGATTTCCGTTTCTGCGAAGCAGTTATCCATTCCCATGCGCGTCTGACCTACACCGAAGTCGCAGATATGGTGCAGCACCCCGAATCGTCCACTCAGGAGAAGATTCGCGGCAAGCTGCGTGAGCGCCATGTCGCACTGATTGATCATCTTGATGAGCTTTATGCGCTGTATAAAGCGCTGCGTAAACATCGCGAAGCAAGCGGTGCCATGGACTTCGAATCAACCGAAACGCGCATTGTTTTCGGTGAGAATAGAAAGATCCGGGAAATCGTGCCGGTGCATCGCAACGACGCGCACAAGCTGATTGAAGAATGCATGCTGTGCGCAAATGTCGCAGCAGCGAAACTGCTCGAGTCAGAAAAGCTGCCTGCACTGTACCGAGTCCATGAAGGGCCGAATCCAGACAAACTTGAACCCCTGCGCGAGTACCTGCAGGGCCAGGGTTTGTTTCTGGGCGGTGGAGAGAATCCGACACCGGCACATTACCAACAGGTGATTCAAAAGCTGGAGAATCGACCGGATCGGCACCTGCTACAAGTGATGCTGATTCGCTCCATGATGCAGGCGGTCTATACACCGGACAATATTGGTCACTTTGGGCTTGGATTCGAAGCCTATACGCATTTCACTTCGCCCATTCGCCGCTATCCGGATCTGCTTGTACACCGCGGCATCCGCTATCTGATTCGCAACCGAACAGGCAAGCACCTGCGCAAACACGCGCAAGCGGGCAAGTTGGCGAAGTCCGCGATCTATCCCTATGATGAGGCGGCGATGGACAGCTTCGGAGAGCGCTGCTCAACTGCTGAGCGCCGAGCAGATGCGGCCAGCTACAGCGTGATCGATTGGTTGAAGTGTGAATACATGCAGAATCGCGTCGGTGACGAGTTCGACGGCACGGTTGCATCGGTCACCAGCTTCGGCTTGTTTGTCGAGCTGACAGATATCTATGTCGAAGGGTTGGTACATATTACCGATCTGAAGAATGACTACTATCATTTCGATCCAGTTCGACAGTGCCTGCATGGTGAACGTTCCGGCGAGGTTTACACGCTTGGTGATGCAGTTCGGATCAAAGTGGTGCGTGTTGATCTCGATGACAAGAAGATCGATCTGCAGATGCTAAGCAAAACCGGTTCGGCCAGAACCATGGTCGCTCCGCCTGGTGGCTACAATAAGTCCGGCACAGGCAAGAACAAAGACAAGAGAAAAGACAAGAGAAAAGGCAAAGCCAAAAGCGCGAAAGACAACGAGAACAAGCAAGATAAGCGGAATAAGAGAGACACGAGAGCCAAGAAAAACAAGTCCACTGCAAACAAGCAACATGCAGGCAGGGCAACGAGTAAGGCCGGCGACCAAAAATCGGCTGGCAAGCAGAGCAAGTCTACTTCAGCATCCGGGAAACGCAGTGCCGCGAAAAAGCGCTCACGCAAGAAAGCAAGCGGTGATGGGGCACAGCAAGGTCAGGCAATTACAAGAGAGTCGGTAAGCAAGCTCGCTGCACGAGCAGCAACGAAAAAAGCACCGGCAAAGCGTAACATCAGGAGTGGTGCTGCCAAGAAAGGGAGTGGCAAATCACCAACCGGCACTTCGGCCAGACCCGGGGCGAAACGTAAAAGAACGCGTTGAGAGAGTTGAGAGATAAGTAAGTGAGCAAAGAAAACAAGGCGAGCAATTTGGTCATCGGTCATCATGCGGTGAGCGAACTATTGCGCCAGCAGCCGGATGCCATTTCCGAATTACTCATCCAGTCCGATCGCCGTGATCGCCGCATGCAGGAGTTGCGCGATCTGGCCAAGGCTCACCAGATATCTCTTCAGGAAGTCGACAAGGCTATTCTGGACAAGACAGGTGCGCGCAACCATCAGGGAGTGGTCGCCAAGGCCATTTCAGGCAAGGGCCCGGTCTCCGAACAAGAGTTGAGTGTGTTACTGGCCAAGTGCGAGCAACCGCCCTTGTTGCTGGTGCTCGACGGAGTCACTGACCCCCATAATCTGGGCGCCTGTTTGCGCAGTGCGGATGCGGCGGGTGTCACCGCGGTCATTATTCCCAAGGACAAGGCAGTTGGCCTGACCCCGGTGGTGCGTAAGGTGGCCAGTGGTGCTGCGGAGACAGTTCCACTGGTGGTGGTTACCAATCTGGCCAGAGCGCTGCAGTCCTTGCAGGAAAAAGGGATCTGGATAGTAGGCACTGATGACCAGGCAGAGATTTCCTTGTACGAGCAGGACCTGAAAGGCCCGCTGGCTATCGTCATGGGTTCAGAGGGAGCAGGCCTGCGCCGCCTGACGCGGGAATGCTGTGACTATCTCGTCTCCATCCCCATGGCGGGTGAACTGAGCAGTCTGAATGTGTCAGTGGCAGCCGGTGTCACACTCTTCGAGGCTGTTCGTCAACGCCGCTCAATTACCTGATAGACGCGTGTTTGCCCGTAAAATCAGCACAATAGCGATTAATTAGGCTTGCAACCGTTGGGCAGTTTCACTAGAATTCGCCCTCTTTTATCGGCATGGCTCCGGCCACGCCCTACATAACTCCTCGTCTCACCACGCGCGCCAGCGTTCGTTGGGAGGCGGAAACCAAGAGGAGTCTCTATGAGACACTACGAAGTCGTATTCCTGGTGCACCCGGACCAGTCTGAACAAGTCCCGGGCATGATCGAACGTTACACCCAGTTGATGAGTGAAAGCGGCGGCAAGGTCCATCGCATGGAAGACTGGGGACGTCGTCAACTCGCTTACCCGATCAACAAGATTCACAAAGCTCACTATGTGATGATGAACATCGAGTGTAATGCTGAGGCATTGGAAGAACTCTCCACGCTGTTCAAGTACAACGATGCAGTCCTGCGCAACCTGGTCATCAAGACCAAGGAAGCCATCACTGAAGAATCCCTGATTCTGAAAGGTGAGCGCGAAGGTAAAGAGCGCAAAGCACGCGCGGAAGCCAAGCGTAAGGCTGAAGAAGATGCAGCTGCAGCACGCGCCGAGCGTGAAGCAGCCGAGGACGATGATGAAGGTCCAGGCTCAGTACTGAACGACGAAGCAGACGACGATTCGGAAGACGAATCCGATAATGACTAAGACGCAGCCAGCCAGGGTTTCGCTATTTGACTCTGTGCTAGCTCCAAACTCATAGAAAGGTTCACACAGGAACAACACAATGGCTCGATATTTTCGTCGGCGTAAGTTCTGCAAATTTACAGCCGAAGGCACCAAGGAAATCGATTACAAAGATCTCGAAACCTTGAAAGCCTATATTTCTGAAACTGGCAAAATCGTACCCAGCCGTATCACTGGCACCAAAGCACGCTATCAGCGTCAATTGGCCACAGCGATCAAGCGGGCACGTTATCTGGCACTGATTCCTTACACGGACAGTCATCAGGTCTAAAGAGATTTAGCCATGCGCGGCCTCGCTGAATTCGTCATGAAAGGACGCAAGCAGGCCATCATCGCGGCACTGGTGCTTGGCATCTTCCCGCTGGTGAACCTGCTGACTCCGGTAATCACTGGATTGGTTGCGCTGCGCAAAGGCCCAGGCGAAGCAGCGGCTATAGTCGCGTTCGCCATACTGCCTCTGGCAGGCTGGGCGATGGTCGGCGATGTCATACCGCTGATCTTGTTGCTCGGGATCACGGCTCTGGCTCTGGTGCTGAGAGAAACAGAATCCTGGGAATTCACACTCCTGTCGGCAATTGTCGTAGGGGTAATCGTTGAAGTGTATTTGCGCATGCAGCCTGAGCTGCTGGATCTGCTACTTCAACGAATGCAGGAATATTTTCAGGCCAACCAGGTGGAAGGTCTGGAGCTGAGCGACATCAGAGCATTCCTGCCCAGCATTTTCGGGGCAGTGTATATGTTTCTGTCTGTACTGCTCCTGATGCTCGCGCGCTGGATGCAGGCGGCTCTGTTCAACCCCGGCGGCTTCAGGAATGAAGTGCATTCGCTACGGATTGAGCACAAGGTGACACTGGTATTGGTGTTGCTGATGTTAATGGCCGATTTCGGTGTGCTCATACCCGATGGCTGGATTTTGTACACGGTGATTCCTCTGCTTGTTGCAGGTGTGGCGCTGGTACACGGGTTGGTGGCCCGACGCAACTTGTCATCCATGTGGCTCGTTGCTTTTTATGCACTGCTAATGTTGCCGCTGGCAATGCAATTGGTCGTGTTAGCCGCGATAGTTGATAGCTGGTATGACTTCAGAGGTCGTAGCCAGACAAGAGTGTAGAGTTTCAACTTTATACTCAGTAGTGAAAGAACGAATTGAAATTAGACAATGATCGGGAACGAAGTGGATCGTTTCAGACGTTGAATTAGAGGACAACATCATGAATGTTATCTTGCTGGAAAAGATCGCTAATCTTGGGAATATCGGTGAAACAGCGGATGTGAAATCCGGTTTCGCGCGCAATTTCCTGTTCCCACAGGGCAAAGCCATTCCAGCCACCAAAGAGAACCTGGCTCAGTTTGAAGAGCGCAAGGCAGAATTGCTGGCGGCGTACAATGAGCATGTTGCAGCGTCTGAAGTGCGCAAAGCCAAGGTCAATGGCCTGAACATTTCTATCGAAGTAAACGCCAGTGACGACGGCAAGCTCTACGGTTCTGTCGGCACCAAAGACATCGCCGATGTGATCAACGCACAGGTTGCTGATGCGGAAATCGTCAAGAGCGAAGTTCTGTTGCCACACGGTGTTATTCGTGAATTGGGCCAATACGAAATCACTCTGGATCTTGGCTATGACGTCGACGCCGAGATCACTCTGGCCGTAGTTGCCCAGGATTCACCAGCAGGTGTTTCAGATGATGGCAGTCTGATCGCAGAAGCATCTGACGATGAGGACGCTGAAGAGTTCGACAATCCAGCTGCTGAGTAAGCCTCGAACTATCGGCGCGGTCGCCACAAGCGACCACGCTATTTAAAAGCACCGCCCGGGCAACCTGGCGGTGCTTTTTTTTATTCTGGTTTTTTTCGGGGTTGTTTAGGGTTTTCTAGGGTCGTTTATGTATGTGGCTTCGAGCGCGACTGCGGGAAGGCAGGGTTCCCGCCCCGCCGGCTCGGCGCCCATCCTGGGTGCCCTCGCTCCAGAAAAAGCCCTGAAAAGCGGTCTTTTTCTTCCACTCGGCGCCGGCCTGATTGGCGGGTCGCAAACCCTGCCTCC
>JASBUV010000121.1 GCA_030147705.1 Gammaproteobacteria bacterium | reverse complement strand
CTCTGCCTGATAAATTTGTGCCATTACCAGAGGCGGGCTTGGATAACCCGTATAGGAAGGGAGCAAGTCATAGGCTGTCTGCAGTGACTGTCTGGCAGCCAGATAGTCTTCCTCCTTGAACAGCACGATACCCAATTGCAGGTGTGCCTGAAAATCTCTGGGGTTGTCCTCGATGCGCGAGCGCATGTGCTGTTTTAATGAAGCGTTGTTATATAACTCAGCCAGAATCGCGCTGGAGTTTTCACGAATACCATGGCCGTGCCCTTCACCATCGTCAGGCACATCTTCGGAATGCACATAGACATTAATCTCGGCAACGCGCTGATCTACCCAGGAGCGAAAGCCCTCGTCAAAGGCATCCATGGATTCGGCGAAGACCTCGTCGAAACGCGCGCTGTCTTCTTTGATGAATGCGTACTCTTTTACCAGTTCGACAAGCTTGTCGAAGCCGTAGCGTTCAGTGATGTAATCGACAACCAGATAGGATTGAAAGTAGGCGAATCCCAAGTCCGCATTGTTGCGGGCATTGGTGAAACCGGAGTTCAATTCACTCACATGCAATAACTTGTCTTCGCGGGCAGCGCGCACCAGATCCAGACCCTGATCGCGTCCCCAGTAAGAACGCCCTTCACGCTCCTCCCAGACTGAGATGCCCTCTGATAGCCAGCGCGGCATGCGGTTGTCTGTCATTTGCAGAGTGATGACATGCATGAATTCATGCCACACGATTTCCTGCCAGTTGGCGGACAGTGTGTCCGGTGAAATCAGTGTAATGACCTTGCCAAAACAGATGCCTACCAGCGGGCCAATATCCGGCAGACCCACCGAACGCACTGCAAAATCTTCCGTATTCTCGAAGACCTCGATCAGAATGGGCGCCTCGGGTTCAAAGCCATATTTGGCAGTGAGTGTATCCCAGCTTTCTTCCAGCAAGGGCTCCATGTAGGGCCAGAGAATATTGGCATCCCGCGCACTCATGTGAACTTTGAAATGCTCACTTTCCAGCGTTTCGTAAGTATCGAGTGTGTCGAACACCGTTAGCATATTGGAGGTGAGCACATTGAAAGGATCATTGTCGAATCCGATTTCCAGATTGGCCCTGCCCTCCTCTTCCTCACCGAGGCGAATCAGGTTGCTACCCAGCAAGGTATAGCCCTGCCAGTACTCGGGATCCGCCGCAATTGCCGCGCGGGCAAACTCCACCGCTTCCACAAAGCGATAATTGTTGCCGAAGGTATCTGCGATATCGCCGAGAAACTCGGGGTTGTCAGGACTGAACGCCTGTACTCGCGCGCGATAGTCTTCGTACTCAGCAGTACGCTCATTCAGTATCGCGTCTGCAGCGAGAATGCTGAGCGTCTTCAGCGACTCTGGATTGACCTCCAGCACCTGAGCGAGGTATTCGAAAGCTACCTCTTTACGCCCGTTACGCAGATAGAGCTGAGCGTAGGTTTCCATCGCTGGCACGGAATTCGGATTGATGGCCAGCGCGCGTTGTAGAGCTCGCTCGTCACCGACCACTTTTGCGATACCGATCAATGCCGGCAGATAACGGCTGTTGATATCAAGGGCTTGCTGGTAGGTGCGCTCTGCATCAGCAGCGTTGTACTTCTCGAGAAACAAGTCCCCCCACAGAGCGATAGCTTCGAGATTGTTGGGATTAGCCCGGATAGCTTCATTGAACAGACTGTTGGCATCATGAAAGTTACCAAGCAACCAGCTCGCCAGCGCCACCATCGCCACATCTTCGGAAGCAAAGACGAGACCGTTGTTATAGCGTTGCACGGCTTCGTCGAGCACATCGTAAGCTGCCTCGGTCTCGCCGCGAAATTTCAGCAAACTGCCGTACTGCACCAGACTGCGCACCGGCGGTTCCACCAACCCCGCGTGCACGACCGACAGGATTCGCGTGGCCTCTTCCGACTGCCCTGTGAGGCGTAAAATCTCCGCCATCTGTGTAGCGAGCAGTGGCGCATCCGCGTACTGCTCATCATCAATAGCTTCTGCGACAACCGCCAGTGCTGACTGATAATTGCCCATCATCGCGAACGCCTTACTCGCGCCGACCAGGCCATCTTCACGATCCAGCCCATCCGTCATCTGAAAGATCTCAGCAGCGGCGGCGTAGGATCCGGAAAGCAGCAAATCCTCTCCGCGTTGCAGCGGTGACTGACTGCCGCCGCTGTCATCTACCTGGGCAAGCAACACGCTGCAATACAAGCTAATAAGTAATGCGATTGTCGGCTTGAGAAAACTCATTTTGCTAATCCTGATACCTTGTTCAGTTGCGAAATTGCTGGCCCTATTGCGCTGGCAGCGCTTCAAATTGCGCTGTCGCTCGAGCCAGCTCAATAAGCAACGATTCCATCTGCTGCCAATAGTCCTCTTCAAGAAAATCCGCCTTCCTGCCACGGAGAATGATTACTGACCGTTCCAGCTCCTGCATCCGTGCCTTCATCGCCAATGCCTGCGGCGAAAGTGAGCCGCTATCGTCGGTGAGTCTGTCGATATAGGCGATTTCGGCGAGCAATCCATCCGCGTCGTCCACCGCCGGATTCAATGAGAACAATGCATCGCCATTATCGTCCAGTCCGGCATGCTCTGACGCGAGCCGCCCCTGATCCTTGTACCATTGCTCGACACTGGCTTTCGCATAGCGAAAAGCCTCGAGCATGGAGACGCGATTGTTTTTGTCGCGATCACCTTGCCGTGAATCCAGCGCTTCAATGAAGTAGCGCGAGAAGACGGGATCGTAGCGTTCTGAAGGTGAGCGCGTTGATGAGATGACGACCCTGCCCTCACTGGATAGCGCAGTCGAAAAACCATAGCTTGCACTGGTGGTATTGATGATCACCATGTCTTGTTGACTGAAAGGATCAAGCAGTGTTGCAAATTCGGGTCCAGTGATATCGGGCCCGGCAATATTGAATTTGGCTTCTTCCTCTGCACCACTGCCGTGGCCAATCAGATACAGAGTGATCTGATCGCCCGCTTTCACCTGCTGTTGCAGTGACGCGAGGGCGTTCTCAATTCCCTCCCGATTAGCCGCGCCATCGATATAACTGGCACTGGAAGCCGTATCCTCGCCGTTGGCGTACAGAAGAATCACACTCTCGGAACTATAGCCATAGTCTCTGACCAGCACATCGTGCAGCGCATAGGACCAGTTGCGAAACTGGCTGGCATTGGTTTCGCCCACGGTGGGCCCGGTAATGATCAGCGCAAATTTGTTGGTCTCTGGCGTGTCGAGAAAATAGTTCGCGCCTTCTGTTATCGCAACCGTTTGCGCATATGATGTCGCACCAATGCCGAATATGAGCAGTATTGATGTCAATGCCTGTAGCGCCAAAGTTGATCTCTTGATCATGACAACCCCTTCATACGCCGCGCAATCCAGTCTGCGCAGAGCAGCAGAATCAGCAGACCAAGCAACCAGGGGCGATCCCAAAGATCGATCTGCACTTCGCGTGAGTACGCATTGGGTGTGAACTCAACTGCCCCGGCCAGATTCGAGACATTCTGCAGATTAAAATATTGACCGCCGCTCGCACTGGCTATGCGCGCCAGCAGGCCACTATCCAGTTCAGCATTGGTGTATTCGCGCAGAGAAGGCGTCACCACAAACGCCGCGCTCTTCTCGCTTGCATCGCTACTACCCTCGCCCGCGGCGCTGGCCACATCAACCAGCAAATTGAACACGCCTTCTTCCTGCACGGTAAAGCTCGAGCGATAGACACCATCCTCGCTGATATCCCACTCCATAGGGACATCGGTGACCTGATCGAGTGGAGTTACGGTTTGCATCCACAGCGTGGCGTCATTATCTGGCTCGAATGCTTCATCGAGCACGGTAGCTGTAACATTCACTACATCACCGACATTGTAGAACTCGCGATCGAAATCAATGCTAATGCGTTGTGGTGCAGACACTGCCAACCAGCGTAATAACTGGCGCCATAATGTTTCCTGGGACTGGTCCTCTGACGGCATCATCATCTGCCAGCGCCAGGTACTTGCGGTGGTAATTGCCATGCTCCTGCCAGAACCGTAGCGCTGCTGGACAATGATTGGCAGAGCCTGATTCTGGTATTGCAGAGAAGGATGCTCCATGAGTACTGTCGCACCGGGTTTGATGCGCCCGGTCACATAAACGCCCTGTAACTGTGGCAACTGCCCCCACAGGCTGCGATTCTGGTTGTCGTCACCAGCGAGCCGAAGCAGCTGTGAAAACTCTCCATCGCGCGTCAGGCGAGGGAAATACAGCTCGCCGGTGGGATGGTCACCACGCCGGATACCTCCCCGCAGATGACCAGGAAGAAAATTCTCTTCTACCAGCGTAACCGGCAAGAGATCGGCGATGGGGGTATTGATAAAACCCTCATCTATCATACCGCTCTTCAGGAATCCGCCGCCTCGCTCCGCGACGAAGTCTTCGATCATCTGTAATTGATCTGCATTGAAAAAGCTTTCTTCGATATCGCCGAGAATCAGTGCCTCATACTCATACAGATCTTCTTTGCTGACCGGGAATCCCGAACTTAACTCAGTCGGTGACTTGATTCCCTGTCGGTAAAACTTCTCAGGGCCGGTCTGCAAATAAGTCGCCAGACGCAGTGATTCGTCCTGCTCCACTGCGCGCCGGATGAACTTGTATTCATTCCGTGGATGGCCTTCGATATAGAGAACGTCGAGTGGTGTTTTGGGTGTGTTATCCAGCAAGAACCGATAGTTGTTGTTTTCTGGAATGATCTCATCCTGCTGCAACTCGACCTGCAATTCGTAGACGATGAGTTCTGGTCGCTCTGGAGAGAGCTCGAGCTCATAGCGCCGGGTGACACCTTCTGCACCCAGCGTGATTGTTTCACTGGTGACCAGCGTGTCTTCATCCATCACCGAAAGCAGCACCTGCTGCCCTTCGTATCCTTGATGGTTAAGCGCGACCTGAACATTGAAGACCGAACCCTCAAGAATGGTCTCCGCGGCGCTCACATCGACGATACCGATGTCGCGAGGGATCTGATCCTGACCGACTCCTACAGTAAAAATAGGTATCTGCCGATCGCCGAAACCTTGTGCCCTGATAGCCGGGTCAACGTTGCTATTGTCTGCACCGTCACTGATCAGGACGACTCCCCCAAGTGGCAGCCCGTTGAGCTGATCTTCAACATAGGCGAGCGCCTGATCTATGGAAGAGGCCGTGCCGGCTTCTGCACCCTCATCAAGACTGGCAATACGTCGCGTCTGTTTATCAAAGCTGAAGGTGCGTAGCTGAAAAGATTCTGAGAGATCTTCCAACACCCCGCCTTGAACAAATTCGTTCTGCACGGCTTCCATGCGTGTGCGATCGCCAGACATGTCGGCAACAGCCATGCTTTGTGAGTTATCAACGAGCACGGCAAGATAGGTCTCCTGGGGAGAGACTTGTGTAGTAGTGACTACCGGGCGTAACAAGCAGAACAGAAGTAATACAAGCACCGCAGACCGGAGAGTGATAAAAGCCGCTTTCCAGTTGCTGCTGAGTGGTCGAGTGGTTTTGTAATAGCTTGCCCAGACAGCGGCAATAATGAGCAGCACAAGCAAAGCGAAAACGTACGGTGTAACACCGTACGCAAAGCTCAGAGAACCGTCAGATAAGGCTGTAAAGAGATTGGGCTCGGCTACTTGCATTGCTACTGACTACTGTTAGCGGAACCCTGATTTTCAGACAATACACGATAGTATTCTTGAACCAGGCTCCGATATTCCTCGGGCACATCTTCGTCGACTGTTGCATACAGCTTCTGGTTAATGTTCTCCAGTTCAGCCTGTGCGCGTAGCGCGCCTTCGAGTTCCAGAATAGGCTGCAGCAATTGTCGGAACAATTCGGGCTGATTCAGAAAATCCTCGATGTCTTGCTGAGTGAGCTGCTGCCGGATAGAGCGTGCATTGCCAAAGGGCAGATTATTACCGGATCGGTCTGCCTCGGTGCTCCCACCCTGCCGGTTTTCTCCATCACCACGCGCACCAGATCGGGCACCGCCGATTTGTTGTCGCCCGCCAGACTGATTGCCAGCTTGACCACCAGCCTGCTGACCCGCTTGTGCTTGCTGTTGTTCCATCTGCCGCTGCAGGTTTCTCGCCAGTTGCTGCGATTGGGCCAGTTGCTCACGCATCTGCCGAATAGTCGGCGCACCTTCACCGCCCTGCTGTCCTTCACTGAAAGCAAGCGCTTGTTCCTGCAGTGCCTCGACCTGCTGACGCAGTGCTTCAGCATCGCGGGCAGCCTGCTGGATTTGTCCACCTTGCTGATTCGCCTGTGAAGGATCCAGCGCTGACAGGCTGCGCGCAAACTCCTCCAGCTGATCTTCCAGCTCTTGCTCAATATCAACAGACAGATTAACCATTCCGTTACGCAGGACTCTGTTGCTGGTTTGCATTTCCTCACGGATTGGCCGCAGCTCTCGCGAGGCTTCCTGCGCCTGGGAAAGCAGACGCTGATCATCACTGTCGCCACGCGCAATGATCGCACGCAGCATATCCTCGATTTCTTCGAGGTCACGTTGTTGCTGTTGCTGTTGTTCTATCAACTGCTGCAAGCTTTCGTCATTGCGAACCGATTGCCGGGTCTGACCCAGCCCCTGCTGACGGGATGTGTCCTGCAAGGCTTGCTGCAGCGCTCTCTGTTGCTGCAACAATTGTTGGCCGCGCTGCCCAAGATTCTGCGCAAGCTGATTCACCGAACGCTCGCCATCCTGATTCATCTGCTGTTGCTGTTGACGCAAATTCTCCAGTGCTTTCTGGCTGCGAGCAGCGGCGATTGATGGCGAGTCGCTTTGGGCAGCTTCTTGCATCTGCTGAGCCGCACGTTGCAAGGCAGTCTGTTGTTGCTGCTGTACACTACTGCTGCTCGATGAGCCGCTCTGACTCGATTGCGCCTGGGATTGGGATTGTGACTGGGACTGGGACTGGGATGAAGACTGGCTGCGTGATTGCTGCTGATTGCGCGACATCTGCTCGGCAAGCTGGGCTACTTCACGGCTCAGTTGCTCTTGCTGACGCATCAAGCGCTCCAGTTCACGGCGCTTCTGCTCTTCGGTCATCTGATCTTCGCGGCGTGCAAGATTGCGCTGGGCTCGAGTCAGCCCTTCCTGACGGCGCGCCAACTCTTCCAGCTTGTTGGCTTCTTCTGATTGCTGGCCGCCACCACCGCCGCCGCTGCTGGGTGTCTCATAGCGATTCTCAAGCTGCCCCATTTCCATTTCGAACAACTCGCGCAGATCTTCTCGCTCTTGCTGCGCGGAGCCACCGCCGCCACCGCCGCCGCCCTGCTGCATACTGATATTGGTGCGATTGATATTGGCCTCAGCCTTGAGGATGTATTGCAAGGCCAACTGCTCTGGCTGCAAGGCACTGGTGATTTGCTCAAGTTCCAACTGTTCTGCAGCACGATTCATTTCGTTGATCGCCAGAGAGAGGTTCTCTACTGCCGCGTCATAGGTCGCATCGGAAAAATTCAATCGCTCGGCGAGACGATCGATAGACATGCGCGCACGCTGGGTCGCTTCGCGCTGCGATTCGGCAATAATTTCAGCATCTGCTGAAAAACTGTCATCAGAGGCTGTTCCCATCCTGTTCCGCAATTTCCAGGTTGCAGCGATGATGTCTTTCTGAATACTAACCAACGCGGATGAGTCTCCGCCCTGTCCGCCACCTGCACCCTGGCCACCACTCATACCACCGGCTCGCCGAAATTCCTGATCAGTTGGGATGACTTGCAGAAAATAGATATCCGACACCACCTGGGCCGGACCGCGTAATCCGTTATTATCAGCCAGCGTAAGGAAGTAGCTGACAAAATCGCCGGGCTCAACTCCCAGATCCTCGAGATAGATCAGTTCGTTACCGGAGACGCTGCGCACGTTCTGCTCCGGCAGAAAATCGACACTCACTTCATCACTGCCCACCACGCTATAGTTCAAGGTGAATTCACTCAAGCCGTAGTCATCACTGGCGTCAACTTCGAGAATAACTTCTTCCAGCGGCATCACGTCCTGATCTCTGCCGGGGCGGCGCAAGGCGAGTTCGGGAGGCTGATCAGGAATCGCGCGGATGAAGTAGTTGAGCGGATTCCGGTTTTCCATATCTGCCAGGTCGCGTGCGTTAACGCGATAAACACCATCC
>JASBUV010000120.1 GCA_030147705.1 Gammaproteobacteria bacterium | reverse complement strand
CCAGATGATCAGCCCGCACAGCGCCACCATTAACTGACTGGGGTGGTCGCTGATAGCGAACACCAGCGGGTCTTCATCGAGAGTACCGCTTCGAGCTGCGCGCCAGATACGGGTTAACAGAGCAATGAGCAGCGGACAAATGAGCCATAACAACATGGGGCTGCTATAGAGCTCTCTCGTTTCGCTGTCATTGATGTAGATGACGAACACCATGACAGCCAGACCGCTGGCAATGCTGCCCAGGCTGATCAGCAGCTCCAGATTTTCCTGTCCATAGGCGCGTCCGCTCACGCGATTACTCGCGCTCTCGTCCCGTATCACCAGCTCGGTCACACGCTTGACAATAGCCAAGCCCAGAAACAAGCAGAGTGAGAAGCTCACCAGCCAGAACGAAGCAGTGAGACCGACCGCTGCCGCGCCTGCGTAGATGCGCAGGGTGTATAGACTCGCCAGCACTGCAACATCGAACAGAAAGACTTTTTTCAGATAGAGGCTATAGGCGGTTGTTGTCAGGCAATACAGTATCAGTATGCCGGCGAAGCTGGCCGGAAGCGCGAAGGCCAGTGAAAACGCGAATAGTAACAACAACGGTGCTGCCAGAAATCCGGCCGAGAGCGCCAATTGGCCCGACGCGAAGGGGCGGTGGCATTTGCTCTGATGTAAACGGTCGTTGTGCAAATCAACCAGATCATTGATCAGATACACGCTCGATGCGCAGCATGAAAAACTGACGAAAGCCAAAATCGCTTGCCAGAGAGCGGCCAGGTCATTGAGCTCGTGTGCGAGCAACAGTGGCAGAAACAACAAGCCGTTCTTGAGCCACTGATGTGGGCGCATGGCCTTCCAGAGCATCTTGCCAGGCTTAGCCGGAGAGTCGAAATGCAGCACCTCTTCAGGCCCCTGCAGTTTGTCAGCAAGGCCTGTATCGCAGTTCACCAGAATCGCCTGCTTCGCGGCTGCCCATACCGGCAGATCAGCTCTCGAATTTCCGGCGTAGGCGAACTCACTGCTGTTGGTCAGTGACTGAATACGCGCCAACTTGTTCTCAGACTTCAGATTCAGGCTGGCGTCACTCCCGATGACCTCATCGAACACTTGCAGGAAATCACCGACAGCATGAACCAGTTGTTCATTGGATGCAGAAATCAGAATGAGTTTGCGGCCCTTCTGCTTCTGGTCTTGTAAATACTTCCAGAACTCCAGATTGAGGGGCAGATGGGTCAATGGGAGTTCCACTCGCTGAGCGATCTGGGCCTTCAGATAGGCAAGCCCCTTGGTCAGCCACACAGGAATAAGCGCCAGATAGAACAGATTACTCTTGAGGAGTTCCAGCAAACTCTCGAAGGACAGATCCGATTTGATCAACGTACCATCGAGGTCGACAAAGAGGTCAACGTGATCCGTTTCTGAAAAAGTATCTGTTGCAGCGTTGTCAGAAGACATGGATTAACAACCTACCGCTTGAGTCTGCCAATGCTCGACTGAGGCGGAAAGCATTTGCCAGTGATAGTCAGAATTTCAGGCGTTTGAAAAAAAAATCAGGAATCGATCTTACCACGAACATGATAAGGCGCCAGTATCCGGGGGCATAGACAGTGTGCTGTTTTTTGCTCACTGCACGCAGAATTTTGCGGGCCACCTGCTCAGGTGAGGCCCATAGCGGGCCCTTATCGAATTGGGCCGTCATGGGGGAATCCACAAGCCCGGGTTTGATATCGATCACATGCACGTTATATGGCAACAGCCGACCGCGCAGCCCTTGTAGATAAGTTGAAGCAAGCGATTTGGCAGCACCATAAACATAGTTCGGCTGGCGGCCTCGGTCACCGGCAACCGATGTTACCACTGCCAGAGTTCCATGCTGCTGCTTCTTGAGCACATTGGCCAGGCGACCGGCAAGCGACACCACGCTGGTACCATTGATGATTAGTTCTTGCTGGACAAGCTCGAAATCTGATTCACAGCGCTCTTGATCGGGTAGTGATCCATGACAAATCAGTACGAGATCGATTTGCTCGCATGCCTGTTCAATATTGTCTACAAGCACGCTGTGTTCGTGTGTGTTGAGGATATCGAGTGGCAAGAGCGCTATGCGTCCCGCGCCTCGGACTTTGAGATCGGCTTCAAGTTCAGACAATGCGGCTGCGTTGCGACCGGAGAGTACAAAGTCATGTCCTTGTCCTGCATAGAGGCGAGCGCTTGCTTTGGCAATGGCAGAGTTGGCACCGATGATGACGATATTCATAACGTGGTTCCGGAAGAATGGGTTTGCACTACTGGAATGCCTTTTATTAATTCAGGCGCTGCGATTCAGGCGCTGAGACCCAGCCGCTCGGCCAGCTTTGAGGTAAACAGATTGTCTGGATCGACTGCCGCTTTGATCTCCATAAACTCTTCCCAGCGTGGGTAGCCTGCCTTGAAAGTTGCTTCGCTCATGCGGGCATCTTTCGCCAGATACAGTCGGCCCCCATGATCGGTCAGTATCGCATCCAACTCATTCAATAATGGCAGCAGGCTTTTTTCCATTTTGAAATCGAGTGTCAGAGTATAGCCCGCAAGCGGGAAGGATAAGGGATTATTGTTCGCGGCGCCCAGCTGCTTGAGCACGGCAAGAAACGATCCTTTGCCAGCCTCGGACACTTTCTTGAGGATTTGCGTCAGCCCTTGTGCGGCACTCATCTCCGGTAGTACCAACTGATACTGTATGAAGCCGTTTTTGCCATACAGGCGATTCCAGTTCGCAATGGCATCAAGCGGAAAGAAGTACTGTTGGTAATGCATCAGATTCGCTTCGCTGCGCATTTTCTGGCGCTTGAAGTACAACGTGTTGAACACGTTCATGGTGTGTTTGTTCAACAGCCAGCCAGGAGTGGTAAAGGGAACGCTGATTGTCCTGCGAGATCTGTCGCGCTTCTTGTCTGGAACTACCTGCGAATGCTCCCCCAGAAATAGCACACTGCGGCCAAGGTGTTGTCCACTACTGAGACAATCTATCCAGGCCACTGAATAGGGTGCTGCGGCATGCTCAGCGAATAGCTCGAGACATTCCTGCAACGAATTGGCAATATAAGTTCTGTTATCGATGAGCGGCCCAGCGATGCGCGTGAGTCGCAGAGTCGCGTCAAGCACAATACCAGTTAACCCCATACCACCGCAGGTGGCTTCGAAAAGTGGCCGATCTTTATCGCGGTTACATTCGCGAATGCTCCCGTCTGCAAGTAATAAGGTAAGACTCTCGACATGCTCACTGAAGCAGCCGTCGAGATGATGATTCTTGCCGTGGATATCCGCCGCGATGGCTCCGCCAACGCTGACATGAGCGGTGCCAGGCAAGACAGGCAGGAAAAACCCTCTGGGCACAATGAGGCGCAGAATCTCATCAAGGGTCGCTCCCGCTGCGCAGCGCAACGTGGCAGAACCATCCTGATTCGATTCCAAAGCAATGAAGTTGTCCAGGTGCTTGCTGGTCAATACGACAGGTGCGAGTGCTGCATCGCCATAACTGCGACCGGCCCCTCGGCTGATCAGGCAACTGCTTTGGGCACGCAGCGCAGCGAGCTGCTCGCTGACCACTCCCTGCGTCGCAGGTTCGATCAGCCTGGACTCTGAACTTGGATATCGCCCCCATCCGCTGAGCTGCATGATTATTCCCTGATTTCGCGAAGACCAATTTGCGGCGGGAACACAAAGCGCTTGTCCAGCCGATACTTCACAGCATAGCCGATTGACAGGCCTAGCACCGCCCCCGTATAGCGGGCCAGCTTCGTGCCGAACCAGTAGTCGAAGCCGAGTTCCAGCCCCCAGAAAAGGGCTGTCGTAAAACCGCCGGTCAGGGTATAGGCCGCGAACCGCCCGAGGTTGTCCTGATGACTATGGGTTTGATAGGCAAAAATGTAGTGCTTGTCGAGCAGATATTTGCACACCAGGCCAGTTACCGTGCCTATCGCGATCGAGAGGTAGAGCGCATAGCTGCCAGACCAGACGCGAATCACCGCCTCCTGTGTCAGCAGATTAACCGCGGTAGCGGATGCCGCGAAAAGTGAATAGCGCAAGGCCAGATGAAGTGCAGACATAGTGGTTCGTATCGGCCGCCGTTGTGAATGGTTTTGTGGATGGCTTTGTGAATAGTTTAAAGAATGGATTGGTGAATGCAGAACCAGGGCCAGCAATCCGATCACCTATTGTCACATCGCACCGGTATAATGGCGAGTCGGTGCGTGCAATACAGTCTCCCTGGGTGCTGGATTGTCAGTGCGTTAAAAAGTCCATTTCCAGAGTTATCCCATGAGTTTTACTTCCGAGTTGGCATTCGCCATAGAAATCGCCAGACAAGCTGGCCAGCTGATCGCCGATGCGCGAAGCAGCAGCGGGCTTGAGCGCAGCTACAAGAACGGCAATGAGTTGGTGACTAACGCCGATCTCGCGGCGGACAAGTTGATCTGCAATGCCATTCAGGAGCGCTATCCCGATCACGTCATTATCTCCGAAGAGTCAGCGCCTGACGGCGCACAACTGCAGGCACTCGACACACCGTTGTGGATCATCGATCCGATCGACGGCACAGTGAATTACGCGCACGGCCATGTGCAGTCCGCAGTGTCGATTGCGCATGCACGCGGGGGTGAGATCGTCGCAGGCGCGGTCTACAACCCGTTTCTGAAAGAGATGTTTCATGCTGAGAAAGGGGGTGGCGCCTTTCTCAATGAGCGCCCCATCTCGGTTTCGGGCAAGGCAGAGCTGCGCAAGTCCCTGATCGCCACAGGATTCCCCTACGACAAGGACAATCTGCAACCGCTGGTAGCGCGAGTCGCCGCGGTGCTGGAGAACTGCGCTGATATACGCCGGCTCGGTTCCGCCGCGCTCGATATCTGCTGGCTTGCTGCGGGTCGCCTGGATGGCTATTACGAGAGCCTCAGCCTGTGGGATTTTGCAGCTGCGCGACTGATTGCGCTGGAGGCTGGAGCGCAGTGTGGTCATTTCGCCGATTTGCCCGCGGGCACCAATCCCTGGTTTCACTGTGAGGACATCCTGATTTCTACCCCGGAACTCTATTGTGAGTTGGATGTGCTGCTCAGACAGGCGACTGCCTGAACAGCCGTCACTTATAGTTGAGGCGTTTTTTATCGCTAAATCAGCCCCTTGTGACGCATGTTGAAGGATAGTATTTGACTCTACCCCGCCGCTAATCCTACTCTCAGACTGTTCTGATCCACGGATTGGCTTCAGAGCGCCGATTCTCGCTGAGGCGAGACTTTGCAGCACTGCTATTGAGCGTTTTGCGCGCTTCTTTGCCAGATTTACCAGCTCTAAGCAGGGCAAGCTTTGTTGAGACAAAGCCTGCAAATTCGGCCGAACAGCTTCCTGACGGGACTGTCTGTTCAATCCTGTTTCAATCGAGAATTGAGGAGATCAGTGTGAAAACTGCTAGCTTGTTAAAAACATCTCTACTGGCAGCGCTGTTGGTTCCGTTTAGCGTCGGAGCCGCGGATCGTGTGGGGGACTTTTCGCTTCTGGATCAACAAGGTTATTTCCACAACATGGCTTGGTATGACGATCATGCTGCAGTCGCGTTGCTGGTACAGGACAACAATAGTGCAGCCACCGCAGCAGCCGTGCCCGCCTATCTGTCCCTGAAAAACGAATTCGACGAACTCGGCATCGAGTTCATGATGATTAATCCCATGGGTCACGGTGATCGCGAGGCGGTCGCAGCCAAACTCGCTGAGTGGGGCGCTGAGGGCATACCGGTATTGATGGACGATGCGCGAATGATTTCCCGTGATCTCGGCATTGAGAGAGCAGGGGAAGTCTTGCTGTTTGACCCTGAGAGTTTCACTGTGGTCTATCGAGGCTCGGTCGAAGCAGCGCAACAGGCAATGCAAGATGTACTGGCCGGCAGGACTGTTGCCACTCCTCTGGTGGCCACCAATGGCGAAGCCATCACCTATGCGGAAGCTGAAACCCTGCTCAGCAATCAGGTTTCCTACGTGGCAGACATTGCCCCGCTGATTGCTGACAATTGTGCGAGCTGTCACCGCGAAGGGGGCATCGCGCCTTTTGCGCTGGACAGTCATGCCATGGTGCAAGGCTGGTCGCCAATGATTCGCGAAGTGGTGATGACCAAGCGTATGCCGCCAGGTCAGATCGATGGTCACGTCGGTGACTTCATCAATGACATGCGCCTCGAAGATAGCGAAGTTCAAAAATTGCTGACCTGGATTGAGGCGGGTGCACAGAAAGATGGTGATAGCGATCCACTGGCAGAACTGACCTGGTCAACGAGCAAGTGGGCATTCGGCGAGCCTGATTACATTATCGAGATTCCTCCGCAGCAGATTCCTGCGACAGGCGTGCTCGATTACATCAATGTCTCTGTGCCGATCGACATCGAAGAAGACAAGTGGCTGCGCGGCAGTCAATACGTGGCGGGAGACCGCACCGTACTGCATCACACCCTGAATTCACTGGTTGAGCCAGGCGCAAGTCGCCGCGCTGGTTTTCTCGGTGGTGGTAGCCCTGATCAGGCCAACATCACCGCGTATATTCCAGGAGCAGAACCGCGTCTCAATCCTCCCAATACCGGTGGATTGCTGAAGGCAGGCTCGATACTGAATCTGCAACTGCATTACACAACCAATGGCCGTGAGACAACCGATGCCAGCGAAATCGGATTGTGGTTCTATCCCGATGGCGAAGTGCCAGAGAAACGTATGTCAGGCCAATGTGCGTGTATCTTCACGCCCACGTGGACCAATATTCCTCCGGGCGATCCGAATTTCGAACAGCAAGCCAGTGTAACTCTGAGCCGGGATGCCTATATGCACAGCTTCACACCGCATATGCATTTTCGCGGCAAGTACATGCGCTTCTATGCAGATTATCCGGACGGCACGCGTGAAGAGCTGATCAATATCGCCAAGTACAATTACAACTGGCAGTTGGCGTATACCTACAGAGAGCCGAAGCTGATGCCTGCAGGTACTGTGCTAACGGCAGTGGGTGCATTTGACAACTCGCCGCAGAATCCATTCAACCCTGACCCGGAGCGCAGCGTACCCTGGGGCCAACAATCCTGGGACGAAATGTTCTTCGGAGCGATGAACTGGCAGTATGCTGATCAGGGCGGCGAAGACTAAGATCTGACCTTCCAGAAAAACCGACCACTTGCGAGAGTGGTCGGTTTTTTTATGCCCTATCGAATCTTTTCAGAATAGTGGGTAAATAGAACAGATCCAGAATCAGGGCCAGAAGAACTATAGGTACCAGCAGCTTCGCACTCTGTTGGAAATAGAGTGTGTTCGCGCCGATGAGAATGGTAGTGCCCAACGCCAGCACGACGGTTGTGATGGTGAGCGCCGGGCCGGCCACTGTAATGGATTTGCGAATCGCGCTCGATTGAGGCAAGCCTTGCTGACGTCCTTCCAGGTAGTGGCTCAGAATATGCACGGTGTCGTCCACTACCAGTCCAATACTGATGCTGAACAGCATCATGACGAATGGGTCCAGTTGGCCCACAAACAGCGCCCAGAAGCCGAAGACTATCGTTGCTGGCAGCAAATTCGGGATGACGCTCAGAACGCCGAAATACAAACTGCGCAGTCCGACTACCAGACACAGGGTGATCAGGAACAGGCTCAGCGAATAGCCCTGCAGCAGTTCCACTGTGACGAGTTCATCCATTCGAGCGAACAGCAGAAGCCCGCTGCCATGTACCAGTTCTGCTGCAGTGTCGTTCGGTGAGCTTGCAAAAAAGTTTGCAAACTCGGTAGTGAGTTTGGCGTCGAGATTGATCAGTGCCTGATTGCTCATTGGCTCAGCGTTGACAATCAGCGTGACCATCGAGAAATCATCGTTAATGAATGACAGCAGTGGGAAGTCTTCGCTCTGTACGGTCTCGTAACCATTGAGGTGTGCAGCGACAGTATCTATGTCTGCTGGTATCGCGAACTGTGCCGGATCGTTCTGGTTCTGTACCTGATTAATGGTTTTGACCAGATCAACGATAGACGCCGCTGACTCAACCTCCGGCAAACTATTAATCCAATCGACATAGTTTGCCAGGTTATCCAGAAACGCTGGCTCAATGGCACCATCAACAGTCCCACTGTTCACACCATAGGAGAGTTGTGGGCCACGGTTAATCACTTCGCTCACAACATCGTAATAGTCCCGGATATCGCTGTTGCCGCTAATAAAGTCCATGCGATTGAAATCGGTTTCATTAAGTGGCAACAGAAACAGAGTACCGATGGCTATGGCGCTGCAGGAAATAAAGATTCTGCGATCGAAGCGCTCGCTCATGCTGACGATTCTGCCCATGAGTCGTTGCAGGTAGGTATCACTGTCCGAGCTGCCAACCTGGCGGGTCGTGACGATGAGCATTGCGGGTAGCGCGAATAATGTCAGGACATAGGCGAAGCCAATGCCAATAGCCACGATACGGCCGAAGTCCTGGATGGCCGGTGACGAGCAAAGATTAAGTGAGGAAAACCCGATGGCCGTGGTGATAATGGCAAGAGTTATTGGTCGCAAATTGTAGGTGAGGCTATGGCTCATCGCCGCTAGCCGATCCATGCCCGCTTGCAGACCCTGTTTGTAGATTGAAATGATATGGACGGAGTTGGCAACAGCAATGATTACCACGACCAGCGGCGCAATGATCGAGATGCTGTTGAAGGAAAAATTGAGAAATCCCAGAGCGCCGAGAGTGAGAGCGACACTGAGCAGTGCGTGCGCCAGAATTGCACTGCCCATTAACACCGAGCGAAAGCAGAAGCAGATGACCAGCACGCAGATCAGAATGACGATCGGCAACAAGTTACTCAGATCATCAATCATGGCCTGTCGGCTGCTTTGTTCGAGCAACACATCACTACTGAAATGAATGTCTATTGCCGGGTGAGATTCCCGAAGTGAATCCCGGAACGCCAGGGCGGCATCGGCTAGTTCAAGCCTTTGCCCGTTGGAGAATTGCTCGGGATCGAAGAACACATTTGCAAATGCGAGGCTGAGGTCCGGCGCCAACAGGCTGTTTACCAGCAAGCGATCGTCAAGCGCCTGCTCTTTTAGCTCAGCAATTTCCTCTTCGCTATAGTTTGTGAAAGGGCGCTGAAAGAGGCGCTGCTGGCGCTGCGGTGAATAGTAATTGAGTAAAGTGGATGCGCGCTGAGCATTCGGTAGCTGACGATAGTCTTCCTGAAGCTCGGCAATGGCGGCCAGCACCAATGGATCGAAGGCATCGCTGTTTGCTGGCGGGACAAACACGATATTGATGTCCAGCGCTTGCGGAAATTCTGCATTGAACAAGTCATACTGATCCAGATAGGGATCACTGCGCGTAAGCAAGGCTTGAAGCGAGGTGTCGAAACCGATGCGCAGGATTCCGACAGTGCTTGCTCCGGTTAGCACCAGCATGAATGCGGCCAGGACCCAGCGTTTGGCGACAAGAAAACCTATAAAGGATGTTGTGCTTACAGAAAATGCTGACATGGGATCCGGGAATTCACCGACTTGTCGTTGTTAAGATCAGGGTTAGGAGCAGCGTTAGGGTTAGGGTTAGGTTCAGGCAGCACTTCTGCCTGAAAATCGTCACACTTTATAACATGACGCTTGCGCTGAATCTCTATAATCAATGACGCTTATGGAAGCAATGAAGCCATTAACAGGCAACTATTTGAGAAACAGACTTTAAGAAACCGACTACTGAGGAACTGACCTCCGGGCTTGCGGATCAGTTTTCCGAGAGGTCTTATCGTCTCTTTGACGAGAGTAGCGGGATTCCGACTTAATCAATGACTATAAAAAACTTTCTTCACGCTGGCCGCATCGTCTCTGTTGTCAGGTTTATAGTGTTCGGGTTGTTGTGGAGCCAGCAGGTATCGGCAACTGACATTATTCGCCTGACATCTGGAGCCACCAGTGAAGGAGTTGGTGGCATTGCAGGATTCTCTCCGTCACCACAAACGGCGGTGATGGCAAACCCTGCATTGCTAAGCCAGATGGAGGACGCAAAGTCTCTTACGCTGACTGCACTGGCTGTAGATTCAACGTTCACCAGCAAACTCGGAGAAGCCAGCTCCGCGGATTCAGGGCCGGGGATTCTGCCCGAGTTCGGAATGAAGGGAAGTATTAACGACAGTGCCTGGAGCTGGGGATTCGCGGCGACTATTCAATCGGCACTGCTTGCGGACTTCACATTTACTGACCCGCCCGGCACTGCAGGTGTGAGCTATGGCCCGCAACAACACCGATCCGCTTGGCTCATCGCGAAGATGGGCGGGGCACTGAGTTATGATTTTGGAAAGGGTTTCAGTGCCGGACTAACTTTGGGGGCGGCCTATAATCGCAATGATCTCAAAGCACCGTACATCTTCCAGTCGCACCCGACATTGCAGGGCCTGAAAGTCCTGGTAGATCTCTCGGCTGATGATGTGGCGCTAACCTCTGTGTTGGGTATGCACTATGACGCAACCGAGAACGTCGCATTCAATGTGTCCTATTCTTTTCGTACCGACTTCGCGGCTAGCGGCAGCCTGCAAGGCAATCTGAGTGAACTTGGTCTTGGCATTCAGGAAGACTTTCACTATAAGGCACACGTTGATACTGCCTTGCCCGCAGTGCTGCTGGCAGGCGTGAGCTGGCAGGTCAGCGACCGACTCACGCTGGGCTTGCAATGGGATCGTGTGTACTGGGAGGACAGTTTCGAGACACTGCCGATCAGGCTTACCAGAGGCAGCAACTCCGAGCTCAATGCGTTTCTTGGGGAAGACTCGATTGTTGACAGTGCGCCATTGAACTGGCGAGATCAGGATAGCTTTCACCTCGGGGGTGAATTCCAGTTTGCTGACAACAGAGTGCTGAGGCTGGGGTTCGAGACGACCGAATCACCGGTGCCGGGTCGCACATTTACACCCCTGACAGGTGTTATATTCGACCGTGCTTATTCAGCCGGCACGCAAATCCGTTTAGGCGAAAATCTGATAGACATTGCCTACAGGTTTTCCACCGGTGATGACGTTCTGGTCACCGAAAGTGGATTGGCGGGTGGCGAGTATACAGGCACCGGGCAATCTCTAGTCTTGCACAGCCTCGTTTTTACCCTTGGTTTCTGAGTGCAAGTTGTCGAGCATTGGCAACTTTGTAGGAATATTTCCCGTATCTGTGAGCAAGATCGCATACTGCTGATCTCAAACTGTTAATCTGATCACACTCTTTCTGGCGTAGTACACTGTGCTATGGCAGAAAACCGCAGTTTCATGAGTGCACAGACTGATCCGTCCGGGAGATTCGAGGGCCATGAAGTCTAAACGCTCTTCAGCTATTCAACGCAGGACGTCTGGCACTATGCTGCCCCAATTCGAGTTGGAGTCTTTCCAGCACCGCGAAGCAAATGCAGAAAAGGTCACTTGCCTGGTATGGCTGGCCGTTATCGCCCTGACCTACGTCTGGTTCTTCGTCGGCTTCCGTCACGATGTCGCAGAAAACCTGTTCGCCAATATCACGATACTGGTACTGGTGATGGGCCCGGCGTTCAGCTTTATTGCCTGGCTTATTCATAGCGGCTACTACTCTCCGTCAATCAAGTATGTGAACACCTTTCTCCAGGTCACGCTGGTATCGGCGGCGGTGTCTTTCGATGGCATGTCGCAGGGAGCTGCCTATGCGCTGAGTTCCATGCCGCCGATGGCCTATGCACTGGTCCCGATGATTACTGCATTCCGCCTGCAACCCGGCCTGGGGCTTTTTGCTGGTGCTGTCGCTGCAATTGAGTTTGTGCTCATTTACCTGTTTCTCCTCCAGCCTGATCCCGAACTGGTCGCCGCGATCCCGAGCCTCGGTTTTGAGGTGACCATGATGAAGGCGGTTGTGCTGTTGGCACTGGGTGTTGCCAGTGCGCTCGCAGCGCGCTCTCTGCGCAACTACTTCGAAAATTTCACAAAGTCGCAAAAGACCCGAATGCGCCTGGAGCAGAATTTTGGTCGCTTCGTCTCCAACACGATAGTTGATCAGATTGAGAACAGTGCAGAAGGCAGGGTGGCTGCGAGACAGCAGAACGCTGCTATCGTATTTGGAGATATTCGCGGCTTTACCACCTATTCAGCCAAGATCAGCTCGATTGAAGTCACCGAACTCCTCAATGCCTACTTCACCATCGTCTGCCGGGTGGTTGAAGAAGAAGGGGGTATGGTCAACAAATTCCTGGGCGATGGGTATCTGGCCTTCTTTGGTCTCTACAGTAATGATCCCAAGCCCTGCGAGTCTGCTGCGCGTGCAGTGCTGCGCATCAAGCGAGAGACTGATGTCTTACTCAAGCCACGGGGTTTGCGTTCCGGCGCAGCAGCCAACTGGGGCGAGATTGTGACTGGTGAAGTGGGCTCAGAAGGCCGCTGCGAATTCACGGGTATTGGCGCTGCGGTCAATCTCGCGTCGCGCCTGGAAGGGCTCAACGAGCGCCTCGATACGAGCTTCCTGGTTTCTCAGGATTTTGTTGGCCAGATCAACTCCGACAACTTCAAGATTAATTTCTGTGGTGAGCAGGCAGTGCGTGGCCTGGATACCAATATTCCGCTGTTCGAGATCAGCGAGTAACACGCCCGAACCTTGGTCATTCCCTCAAGCTTTTCCTGCTTATCCTGACTTACTATCCCTAGCGCTTGCTCATTCGAATTGTTGGCAGAGTGTTATCCAGTCCTCGATGCCCCGGGAGCGGTACTTGTCTCTGTGCAGGATAAAATAGAATTGCCGGGTCCAGTTGCGCTGCGGCGCGGCTAGCGGAACGAGAGAACCTCGCCGGAATGCCTCTTGCAGCGTCAGCCGCGACAGACAACCGACCCCAAGACCGGCCTCCACAGCGCGCTTGATCCCCTCTGTGTGTTGCAGCTCCAGTTTGATGTGCAGCTCGGGAAGTATGCCGGTCATCGCCCGATCGAAGGCCTGACGCGTGCCGGAACCGCGCTCACGGACTATCCAGTCGATAGCCTTGAGCTGCTTATCCGAGAGGTTTTC
>JASBUV010000110.1 GCA_030147705.1 Gammaproteobacteria bacterium | reverse complement strand
AGCGAACGCATCTCAGCCACACTCCCACGGCGCCACTCGAGTCGCTGCTGCATCGCCTGCTCGGATACATCCTGCACCTGGTCATGCAGGCTCTTGTCGCCCAGTCGCGATCTGGAGAGCGGATAGAAGTCGAGATAAGTCTCGAATTCGGAATCGAGCCAGGCATTCAAGCGCGCTGTTTCGTTGTTTTGATCACTTTGCGCCAAGGCAGCGCCAGAGCAGCCGAAAAGCAGGGAGAACGTGAGGAGAAGCCGATTTGCCAAGTGCATCATTAATCAATCCTGTGAGGAACAGCAGACGAGCTAAATTGAAATGCTACTATAGCGCGACTGAGCGGATTTCTGGTATTTTCGAGTAAGTCGCATCGCTCAAACCGCAATTTTACGCACCCCTTCCTTAGCCACTGATGTTATTGAGCGCCCGCGCTGTTTTATGACTATATCAAAGCCTAAGATTCACCTGGCAATTGAAAATGACATCATGATCGTGACTCTACCCGAACGGTATGGGGTCGAAGAGGTCATTTCGAGCATTCGGACTTTCCTGGATGATCAGGATCTGGACAAACCCATCGGCGCACTCATGGATCTCTCAAGCTCAAAAGAAGAACGCAGTAGTGATGATCTGCGTTCAGCATTCGGGAACTGGGCCCCGGTAAAGAGTCGGATAGCCCGATTTGCGATACTGGTCAATTCAGATCTGCATTTTGCACTCACCCGGCAAATGGCAGTTTACGGAAAAGAATTTGACATGGAACTCGCGCCCTTCAAAGACCGCAAAGCGGCACTGGCATGGCTCAGAGAGGATAGCTAAGTTTCAGAGCACTGCATTCCAAATCTGAGCGGTTGATGAAGCGATGAGGTAATCGCCTCCATCACCCATCAGGATCGCTCACTCAACATGGATAGTGATGAACTATCAGCTCCGCGAGGCCTTCGTAAGAATGGCATCGCTCGGCTAAACTGGCAATCCTCAGATTAGAGTCAACGTACACTATCAATTAGGATGACTGCCTGGAGTCAGAAAAACAGAAAGGGCCTTTAGAGGCCCTTTCTCGGTTTACTGAATCAAGCAGTTGCAAAGTGGTTAGTTCTGATACCGCGACTGATCCACATACTTCCAGTCTACTGCCCCAAAGAACATCTCATCCCAGCTCTGCAAGCCCCAGGGAACGGAACGTTCCGGGTCGGGATTCATTGGATTCTGTGCGGAGTTATCAAAAGCACCATCGGCCGTTATCCTGGTGCCGGCAGGGACGAAGCGTGGCTCGGCGAGCGTGTAGGCGAGCTGCCAGTTATAGTCGTAATTGGCGATGTTGAGCATCTCTTCCTGGGTACCATCAGGAAAGGTTGCAGTGAAGCGCATGCGCTTGCCGCGAAAGTGCATATGCGGCGTGAAGCTGTAAATGTAGGCGTCGTCTTCAATGGTGATTGTTTGCGACATCTTGTAGTCGCCGTCGTTAGGCGGGATATTCACCCAGGTCGGAGTGAAGTGACAGGCGCACTCGCCGGTCATCCGCTCTTCGGGAATGAAGTCTTTCGGATAGAACCAGACACCAATGCGACTCGCATCCACGGACTCACGCCCATTGGTTGTGTAGTGCATCTGCATGGCAATACGCGACCCGGCTTTCAACAGGCCGCCGGTGTTCGGAAGTTCCTCGCGTGGCGCCTGACCCGGAATATAGGGTGCAATGCCTGGCCGATCGGGATCGCCGCCCAACAGGGAACCGCCGCGCGTCTGACCTGGCTCGATGATGCTGTGCAGGGTATGGTGCAAGACGCTGCGATCACCGGGAATGTACTGACTGGCTCGCACCCAACGGTCTTCGTCGAGATCCACATCGACCATAACATTGTAGTAATCGAGCACGCCCGTTGCCGGAATTTCTTGTGGTGGGACATTGATAATCAAATCCGGCTCGCCGAATGCCCATTCAGACTCGGGCCAGGTCAATTGTGCGAGCGGGTCCGAACTTCCATCCTGAGGTGAGCCTGCATCGATCCAGTGAATCAACTTCTGTTGATCGCTGTCGGCCAATACCATGTCGTTCTCAAAGTCACCGATATGAGGATCAATCTGACCCGGTGGCATTCGTTTGGTGAGCACGACTTCCCTGATCATGGGCGACCAGCCTTTAATCATCGTGTAGCTGTCCATGGCGAAAGGCGCCACGCCGCCTTCACGGTGGCAGCTTGCACAGTTGCTGGCGATGATAGGAGCGATATCCTTGCTATAAGAAGGCACAGCTCGCTGATGTGCATCGCGTGCTGTGAACGGAACGAGCGCGCCAGTTGAGGCGATTCCCTGAGGCAGAGCCTCACCGTTCACTGTTGCAGTCAGTGCTGATTCAAGCTCATTAATCGAACCGCGATAGCTGACAGTAAATCGTTCCGGATCATAGATGAGCACTTCAGCTGTTCGCTCTATGCCCAGCGTCTCCGCAACCAGCTGCACGTCATCCATTAATACGGGAATGGAAATCCCCCGGGACTGCATCTCGGCGGAAACGGCGACGCGATTGTGCTTCCCCATCGGGTTCAGCAAAAAGAATTGCAGGTTTTGCGCTGCGAAGCGATCGGCAAGCTCCGAAAAAACCGGCAGTGCAGTGTCTACTGTTGAATCATTACTGGCATGCACGAGGAACACGATAGCATCGTGATTGTCGTACCAGCTCATGTGATGGAAATAGCCTTGCTCATCCAGCAAAGCGAAATCACCGACTCTTTCCTGAGCCAATGCAGAAAGACTGACAAGCCCTCCCAGCAAGACGAATAGAACCGATCGCGTTAGTGTGTTGTACATGACATCCCCCCGCCCTGCATGGATTGCGCTGTTGGTTTAATTGGTTGGTGCGTATTCCTGCCCTTCTACGTCTGCTCGTCTGGCACCTGCCAGAATGCCCGGCAAGGCGTAATTGCCCTCGTGACAGGCGTATTCATACACATGATCCGTCGTCGCATTCATCGGCAGTTCACCACTCCAGGGCTGCGTGTAGTTTTCCGGATCTTCGATCGTGAACTGATACAGAATCACATCGTCAGCAACGCGCGTGAAGCGCTCGATGGCTTTCATTTGCTGCGAGCCGTAGAAACGATGTTCAAGCGATGAGCGCAGACTCTGCTGCGCATGGAAATTGGTTGTCTCTACTACCAGCGTATCGCCTTCATAATAGCCGATGGAGTCGCCCATCCAGGGATACTGCGGTGGATCGATGAACTCACCATTGATGCGAATGATGCGCGCATCGTGATTCATCTCGGCCAGCAGTACCACATAATCTTCCGTCTGCACGATTTCGGTGAGGTTGTTGTACAGCACCGGCAATTTGGGCGGCCCACCTGTGGAACCAAATCCGACTGTGCAGCGCTCACCCAGTGGGCGAACCTCCGGGCCGTCATAAGTATTCCGGCGGCGCATGGCCTCGGCGTAATTGGCTCGCCCCTGTTCGCTATAGGGCAGGCGACCATCCGGGGGATCGATAAGTACCGATGTACGGATCTCGCCATTAACCGTAGCCAGGCGCTCACCAGGATCCATCCAGAATGTGTTGTAGCCACCAACACCGCCGTCAGTCGGTGCGGCACGATTCGGATCGCTGGGTTGATTGGAGGCTTCGTTTCTGGCCCTGACACGCGCCTCGATCTGTAGCGCTTCTTCTTCGGAAATCACCAACTTGCCTTCAAAGCGGTCGGCGCGTTCCAGATTGGTCTGGGTTGCTATCGACCATGTCCCTTGCAGATCCGGTGCTCCGAATTCAGTGCGTGGCGGGATATAGCCAGTCTCTGCAGCGAATGCCGACGGCGCGGCAAGCAGTGTTGCGAGTGTCAAGGCGGCTCTTGTTTTCATCTTTTGCCTCGTTAAACGGAGTGATTGGGCCCGTCAGCAGACGAGCCTAGATTGCTCTGGCAATCAACAGCTTCATAATCTCGTTGGTGCCGCCGTAGATTGGCTGCACCCTGCTATCGATGAACATTTTGGCAATTGGGTATTCCATCATATAGCCATAGCCACCGAAAAATTGCAGGCATTCGTCGATTATTTCGCACTGCTTCTCGGTTACCCAATACTTGGCCATGGCGGCGGACGCATCATCCAGCGTTCCTGCATCGAGGCGCATCGCGCAGTCGTCAACGAAGACTCGCGCCAGCCGCGCTTCCGTGAAACACTCTGCCAGCTTGAACTGGGTGTTCTGAAAGTCCAGGATGCGCTTGCCGAACGCCTTGCGTTCTTTCACGTACTCACTGGTCACCTTGAGCGCCGACTCGATTGCTGCACAGGCACCTACTGCGATGATGATGCGCTCCTGCGGTAACTGCTCCATGAGCTGATAGAAGCCGCGACCTTCCACTTCGCCGAGCAGATTCTCCTTGGGCACGCGTACGTTGTCGAAAAACAGTTCCGAGGTGTCCTGTGCCTTCAGGCCAATCTTTTCCAGGTTGCGGCCACGGGTAAAACCGCCCTCACCCAGCGAGTGTTCCGCCTCGACCATGAGCAGGGAAATGCCCTTGGCGCCTTCGCCCGGATCAGTCTTGGTCACTACGCACACAAGGTCTGCTGACTGCCCATTGGTAATAAACGTTTTCTGACCGTTGATCACATAGTGATCGCCGTCTCTGACGGCGGTGGTTGCGACTGACTGCAGGTCCGAACCCGTACCGGGCTCTGACATCGCGATCGCGGAAACCAACTCGCCTGTTGCCATGCGTGGCAGCCAGCGTTGCTTCTGCTCTTCGGTGCCATAGCGATGAATGTAATGGGCCACGATTCCGGAGTGCACACCATTGCCGAATCCGGAGATATGCGCGTAGGCAAGCTCTTCCACGAGCACCATCTCATGTTTGAAGTTACCGCCACCGCCGCCGTACTCTTCCGGTATGGAAGCGCACAGCAAACCAGCAGCACCGGCCTTGCGCCAGGCATCCCTGTCGACGACACCCTGCTTGTCCCACTTCTCTGCATGGGGCGTAAATTCTGTTGCGATAAACTTTCGCACCGCAGATCGCAGAATAGACAGCTCCTCGTCCATCCACGGCGATACATATTGTTCCAGCATCGTCACTGCCTGCTCCTTACTCTGCTACTGAATCCATGCGTTCGATAATCATCGCATTGGCTGTACCGCCGCCTTCGCAGATTGCGATAAGACCGTAGCGTTTCTGCCGACGCTCCAACTCGTGCACCAGGGTTGTCATGAGTTTTGCACCGGTACCACCCAATGGATGCCCGAGTGCCTGCGCACCGCCATTAACGTTGAGTTTTTCCGGATCGGCTTTGAGTGCCTTGGCCCAGGCCAGTGGCACCGAACCAAAGGCTTCGTTCACCTCGTAGAGATCAATATCATCGATGCTCAAGCCGGCTTTCTCCAACACTTTTTGGGTTGCTGGTATCGGCCCTTCGAGCATGATGACCGGATCAGAGCCGACTACTGCCAGAGAATGGATTTTCGCCCGTACAGGCAAATTGAATTTCTTCACCGCGCTTTCATTAGCAACCATGATGGCGGCCGCACCGTCGCTGATCTGGCTGGCCGTACCGGCAGTGATCACTCCCTCTTCGCGGAGCGGATTGAGTGATTGCAGCGCTTCCAGCGAGGCATCGAAGCGAATACCCTCGTCTATGGTATGCAAATCGCTGCTACCATCTTCCAGCTTGATGGGGATGGGAACCACCTCGTCCTTGAAATAGCCGGACTCGGTTGCATGGATAGCGCGCTGATGACTGAGAAATCCGAAGGCATCCAGCTCTTCTCGACTGATGTCGTATTTTTCTGCAAGCAACTCAGCGCCATCGAACTGACTGAATTGAATCCCCGGGTAATCGGCTTCGAGTCTCTCGCCCTTGGGTACGCCCCGGCCCTTTTCCAGACCATCGCGCACGTTGGAGCCGATCTCCACGGTACTCATCGCCTCAACGCCGCCGCAGATCACCACATCCTGGGTGCCAGACATCACAGCCTGTGCACCGAACTGTATCGCTTGCAGGGAAGAACCGCATTGACGATCTACCGTGGTACCGGGCACTTCGAGTGCCAGCTTGGAGGACAGGGAAACATTACGCCCAAGATTGCTCGCCTGTGAACCGATCTGCATCACCACGCCGAACACGACATCGTCGACCTTGTCGACGGGAATGCCGGTTCGATCAACCAACTCGTCCACTACCATGGCACCCAGATCTACCGGATGTATCTTGCTGAGTCGCCCCTTCTTGCGACCCGTTGCGGTACGTACCGCTCCTACGATATAGGCATCAGCCATTGATTTCTCCCCCTGCTAACTGACTGTGTTTCTAGATAGCCGGCATTCTTACGCCAGCATCGAGGCGAATTGTCTCGCCGTTCAAGTAACCACAATTGACAATGTGTGCGACCTGGCTCGCGAACTCATCCGGGTCGCCAAGCCGTTTTGGAAACTGGGTAATGTCGATGAGTGGCTCGCGCACTTCAGCTGGCGCAGCCGACATGAGCGGCGTTTCAAAGATTCCCGGTGCGATACACATGACGCGAATGCCACGCTTGCCGAGATCTCGAGCGATCGGTAACGTCATGGCGACGATGCCACCTTTACTCGCCGCATAGCCTGCCTGACCGGTCTGACCATCGAAGGCCGCAATGGAAGCGACGTTGATGATCACGCCACGCTCGCCATCGTCGGTCTGCGCTTCGTTGTTCTGCATGACTTCAGCGCACAGACGGAGCACGTTGAAAGTGCCAATCAGATTGATGCGTACGATGTTTTCAAACTTTGCCAGCGGCATCGCGCCGTCCCGGCCAACTGTTCGTGCCGCGCCGCCGATACCTGCAGAATTGACGTTAATGTGGATGGTGCCGAATGCTTCGACTGCTGCATTAACAGCCGCTTGAACGGACGCCTCGTCGGTCACGTCTCCGACGAAGCTAGCTGCGGACTCTCCCAATTCATTAACCGCTGCTTGCAGCGCTTCTTCATTGCGATCAAACAGCATGACCTTGCAGCCAGCTGCGACAAAATTGCGTGCAGTGGCGAGCCCGAGTCCAGAGGCACCGCCAGTAATAAACGCACTTTTCCTTTCTAAATCCATAATGCGATTTAGCCCCTTTTCTGAATTGCGTTTGAACTATGCGCGAGCCAGCATAATCCATTGCCCCAAAAAAGGGAAACCATAGCAAACCGGCACTCCCCGGCCGTTTCCTGTATTTTCAATGATCAATCTCCTATTATGCCCAGCTACTGTGTCGAGGCACTTCTGGAAGGTCTGAGCGACTCTACAATCATCAGAACAAAGGCGAGAGAAGAACAAGATGAGCGCACTCAAAGGAATCCGAATTATTGAAATGGCAGGCATTGGCCCGGGGCCATTCTGCGCGATGATGCTGGCCGACATGGGTGCTGAAGTCATCCGCATTGACCGGCTCGCACAAAAGGGCCAGGGGCATAAGGCACACGTGCTGAATCGCGGACGCAAATCACTGGCCATTGATCTCAAGAACCCACGCGCGCTTGCCACTGTACTCAAATTGGTCGCGCAAGCCGACGTGCTGATCGAAGGCTTTCGTCCCGGCGTCATGGAGCGGCTTGGCCTCGGCCCGGATGTGTGCCTCGAACATAATCCGGGACTGGTCTACGGACGCATGACCGGTTGGGGACAGGAAGGACCTCTGTCGCAAGTGGCTGGCCACGATATCAATTACATTTCCATAGCCGGCGCACTGGGCGCGATGGGCTATGCGGACCGCCCGCCAGCGCCGCCTCTCAATCTGGTGGGCGACTTCGGTGGTGGCGCGATGTACTTGTTAGCTGGAATTCTCGCCGCACTTGTCGAGCGCAGCAATTCGGGCAAAGGTCAGGTTATTGATGCCGCGATGACCGACGGCACAGCAAGCCTGCTGACACCTTTCTACGGCCTGATGGCGATGAATCTATGGACAACCGAGCGTTTCAGTAATCGCCTCGATGGTGGCGCCTATTATTACGGCACCTACGAATGCAGCGATGGCAAGTACATCAGCATCGGCTCGCTTGAACCACAGTTCTATGCCCTGCTAGTTGAGAAGTGTGGCATTGATGATGATTCCTTTGCCGATCAACTCGATGAGAAAGCCTGGCCCGAAAAACGCGAAAAACTGGTTGCACTATTCAAGACCAAATCCCGCGAACAGTGGTGCGAAATCATGGAGGGCACCGATGTCTGTTTCGCACCGGTACTGGATCTCCAAGAGGCGCCAAAGCACCCACATAATCAGGCACGCGAAACATTTGTTGATTACGAAGGCGTTTGTCAGCCGGCCCCTGCGCCACGCTTTAGCAGAACGCCCAGCGCGATTCAGCGAAGCGCAGCATTGGTGGGCGAGCATACCGAGGAAGTGCTTAACGAATGGGGGTTTTCCGCAGAAGAGATCGCAGAACTGCAGGAAGCAGACGCGATCTGACACCAGGATACACCAGAAACAAGCAGTACGATCAACAGAGCGAGAATGCAATGAACTATACGACCCTGCGCTATGAAGTCAGCGAGAACATTCTGACCCTGACCCTGAATCGACCCGAGCAACTCAATGCATTCAACCTGACCATGGCCGAAGAGCTGGTGCGTGCATTTGAACAGGCGGATGCCGATGAAGAGGTGCGCGCTATTGTCGTTACCGGTGAGGGTAAAGCCTTCTGCGCTGGCATGGACCTGAACCGTGACGGCAATGTGTTCGGGCTGAACGAGACGCTACAACCTACACTGCAGGACATGCGAGAGCGTCTTGATGATCCTGAAATAGAAGCTGGCGTGCGCGATACAGGTGGCCAGCTGACGCTTGCGATATTCAACTGTCGCAAGCCGGTCATCGCAGCGATCAATGGAGCAGCAGTTGGCATCGGCGCGACGATGACTTGCGCGATGGATATCCGGTTGGCAACGGAGAGAACCCGGGTCGGATTCGTGTTCAATAAAATCGGCATTACTCCAGAAGCGTGCTCGAGCTGGTTTCTGCCACGCATCGTAAACATGGGCACTGCGCTCGAATGGCTCTACAGTGGCGATGTGATAGGTGCTGAGGAACTCCTGAACAAAGGCTTCGTCAATCACGTATTGGAAGCAGATCAACTGCTGCCCAAAGCCTACGAGATTGCTCGCCGCATCGCCGACCATAGCCCGGTAGCCGTCGCGTTGACTCGACAAATGATGTATCGCAACGCCGCCCAGTCACATCCACAAGCGGCACACGAAGTGGACTCGCTTGCCATTTTTTACACATCACAAAAGAGCGGAAAAGAAGGAGTTCAGGCGTTTCTCGAAAAGCGCAAAGCAGAGTTCAAAGACACTCTCGCAGCCGACACTCCGCCCTTTTATCCCTGGTGGTAGGGGCTTCTCGCCCACTCCCCGCGCCGCCTCAATGAATCTGTGTCACTGCGTGCTGATCCAGCGCGCCTGACGCTAAAGCCCGTCGTTTCAATGAGTTACGGAATTGCATGCGCCAGAACGCAAGCTCTGCGAGGTGCTCTGCCCGGATCTGCCCCAGAAGCTAGCTGATTTTCAGCGCCGCTTGGGTATAATGAATTCGAAGTTCAAGAGGACTCTTCCCACTATGATCATGGTACAAAGCACCTTCCACCTGCGCCCCGACACCAAAGACGACGCCCTGCGTCTGAT
>JASBUV010000108.1 GCA_030147705.1 Gammaproteobacteria bacterium | reverse complement strand
CTGATGACTTCTGCATCCTCTCGATAGCAATAACGAAGAATCAAGTAGCCCAGAATACCGGATACCAATGAGCCCAAGATAATTCCAAGTCGCTCATCAAACAGGAGATTCACGCCTGTTTCTTCGAAAGCCAGCGAACCGATAAACAGACTCATCGTAAAGCCAACGCCACAAAGTACTGCTGTTCCTGCAAGGGAAAAATGATTCATGCCCTGAGGCAGCTGCGCCATCCCGAGCCGCAAGGCTACTGAGCAACACAGATAAATACCAATTAGCTTGCCAAACACCAACCCGGCGGCGATGCCCACTGGCACGCTGTGCAGCAATTGTTCCGCACTCAGCCCCACGATACCAATTCCCGCGTTTGCGAAGGCAAACACCGGAAGCACGATGAACGCTACGCGATGGTGAAGCGCATGTTCCATCGACTTGAGCATGCTCACACCCGTTGCACGGTTTTCCTTGATCGGAATAAAGAGAGCCAGTATCACACCTGTCAATGTTGCATGGACGCCTGACTTCAACATGGCGACCCACATCACAACGCCGATGAGGATGAAAGGGAACGAGGACTCTCCTGCGTTTCTGTGCAGCCACCACAGAATGGGCAGACAGAGTGCCACGATAGACAGAGACAAGAATGAAATATTGGCAGTATAGAAAATTGCAATAATGATGATGGCGGCAATGTCATCAAAAATCGCCAGTGAAGTGAGAAACACTTTTACACTGAGCGGAATTCTTGAACCCAGCAGGGACAAGATGCCCAACGCAAACGCTATATCTGTCGCAGTAGGAATCGCCCACCCTTGCATTGCAATCGGATCATCTGCATTGAACCAGGTGTAGATGAGCCCGGGTACTGCGATACCTCCCAGCGCTCCTGCCAGTGGCAAAGCTACCTTATCAAGACTGGACAGCTCACCCTCAACGATCTCCCGCTTTAGCTCAAGCCCCACCATAAAGAAGAAAAACACCATGAGACCGTCATTGATCCATAGCAATAAGGGCTTGGCAATTTCCAGCGCGCCCACGCGGAGTTCGACCGGTGTTGATATCAGGAGGTCGTAAACAGGGGCCAGAGGCGAGTTGGCAACCAGCATCGCAGCAACAGCAGCGAACATGAGTACGATGCCTGCCGCTGACTCCAGGCGCAAAAATTCCCCCATCAGATCCTGCAATTTGTTGATCACCATCGCTCCTGCTTCCTTCGTCCAATCCTGAATTTCCAATCAAACCTCTAACACTACGCTGCCAGTTAATTTTCGGTTTCCTGTTGGCATGAAAAAAGGCGGGCCCGGTTTGTGATATCCAGACCCGCCCTTGCAAGCGATTAACACGGGAGATCCCCGGTTAGCTGGATCTGCTGTCTTGAGGACTTGCGATGCAGACCTAGAGTTTCTCGGCGTTGGCGGCAAGATACTCTGCAACACCTTCGGATGTTGGTTTCATGCCTGACTCGCCTTTCTTCCAACCCGCAGGACAGACTTCGCCGTGCTCTTCGGTAAACTGGAGCGCATCAACAAGACGCAACATCTCATCGATATTACGACCCAATGGCAGGTTATTCACAACCATGTGCTGAACAATCCCGTCTTTGTCGATCAGGAAAGAGCCACGAAGAGCAACGCCGTCGGGGTGTTCAACGCCATAAGCCTGTGTGATCTCGTGTTTGATATCTGCGACGAGAGGGAAGCTGATTGGACCAATACCACCGCGTTCTACCGGGGTGTTGCGCCATGCATAGTGGGAGAACTGGGAATCGATTGAAACTCCGATAATTTCCACGCCTTTCTCTCGCAGTGCAGCCGCACGACTATCGTGGGCAATAATTTCAGACGGGCACACGAACGTGAAATCCAATGGATAGAAAAACAGGACCACGTACTTCCCACGATAATCCGAAAGTTTAAAATCCGTTTTAAAACTGCCGTCGGCTAACACAGCTGTGGCGGTGAAATCCGGGGCTTCCTGACATACCTTGACCATTCAAAACTCCTGAAGTCTTTGGATGTGTTTACAACAAATAAATAGAGTGAACTGATGCAATGCATCGGGGGCGCACTGTAGCATTTTTCACAGGCAACGTGTACGAAGAGACGCAGCTGCGCCTTGCGGGTTTAGCAACCAATCAGGGTGCGATGTACTGGTAGTTCCCAGTCAGCAATCCGGTCGCCAGAACATGCCCTTCCATGCGCTGCAGCAATGACTGCTTGTTGAGGCCATCGGGAAGATTCATCACATGATCGAGCGCGTAGAGGCGAAACTGGTAGGTGTGGACCTTGCCATCTGCTGGAGGACGCGGACCGAAATAACCAGTCCGTCGAATACCGTTGGCGCCATTGATCATGCCTTCCAGACCGGGATACTCAACAATGGCATTGGGTGACAGCCCCTCAGGCAAGCCACTTGCGGATACCGGAATATTGTAGGCAATCCAGTGCACAAACGGTTGGAGTGGATTGAACACCGGATCATCGAGAATGAGCGCCAACTCGCGAGTTCCAGCGGGAAGATTACTCCAGGTAAGCGCGGGAGACAGATTGTCGCCATACGCGGTATAGCGCAGTGGAATTTCTGTCTCATGGGTGAAAGCAGAACTGCTCAGCACAATGGTCTCGGGAACCTGCGCATTGAGTGATTGCAGGGCTGACATCAGGAGCAGCGCACCAAGCATTTGAGTCTGCATCCACTTGCGAGGAGTTATCATTGTTCTTGCTCTCCAGTTGAACTGATTCACTGCACGAGATCAGGTCAGCCTTCTGCCCCGATCGAGTTTGTCTGATTCAAGAATGGCTCAGGATAAAGAACTCATGAGCGCGAGCCAAGCACTACTCGACCGATCACCGAATTGTAAGGCGGAGACTCTGCACGCAGCGCTCAGCTTTCCGCCGGCCTGAGCCTGAAAACCGATAGCTCACAACCAGCTGCCGGTTGATGGTATGCCGAATAGGTGCATAATGAGCGCTAATCAGGTCTCGGAACCTCGCTACAAAACAATGAGAATAACACTATGAGCAGAGACAAGACTCCCGACTCAAAACTGACTCCTCAGGAAGCGCCATCACTCACGCGCCGAAATATTCTGAAAGGTGCCGGGCTCACCGGAGCCGCGCTCGTGAGTGGTGCGGGAACGTCATTTGCCGCCCAGGCAGCACAAGCCGAGGCAGCGCCGCAACGCATCGCGGTTGCTGAAGCCTTTGAGACCCTGACAGCTTCCGAAAGCACCACACTGGATGCATTGGCATCTCGCATTATTCCCAGTGACGATGGCACGCCTGGCGCCCATGAGGCCAGAGCTGTGCATTACATCGATCGGGCACTCGCGGGTCCGTTGGCAGAATCTCGCGAGCAATATTCGATTGGCCTGCAAGCATTGAATGAATATGCGCTGGAGCTTAACGGCAACGCTTTTGCCGAACTGAGCGCTGACCAACAAGACGCGATTGTGGAAAAAATGGCCGCCAATGAGACAGGTTATCCTGCACTGGGGCCGGGTTTCTTTTTTATGGTCAGGAATCACACAATCGATGGCACGTTCAGTGATCCTTACTACGGGGGCAATCGGGATTTTGTTGGCTGGGATATGATTGGTTATCCCGGTGTCCGCATTGTTGCCTCCGAACAGGATGTTGCCCAGGGTCGCAACCTCGCGCCCAATCGGCAATCAGTCTACGACCTGCCAACCTATACAAAGGACCCCGCCAGATCGGATGTCTCGTCCAGCAACGGAGGTGATCACAATGGCGAATGAGTTGCCCGCAACTGATGTTGTCGTAATCGGGCTCGGCGCTGTCGGCGGCGTCGCCGTGCTGCCACTGGTCACCGCCGGCTTGAATGTTATCGGGCTCGAAGCAGGAGGCTGGTTTTCCAACCGCGACTTTGCACCTGACGAAGTACGCAACAATTTACGCGACTGGCCTCAGGCAGTACCGAAAGCAAAAAACGAGATCCCGACGGTCCGCGCCAACATAAACTTCGAAGCGGTTCAGGGCGGTGGCCACCCCATGATGAATGGCGTAGGCGGAACCACAATGCACTACTGGGCGCAGAGCTGGCGCTTGAATCCCTGGGATTTCGAAACGGTCAGCGCAACGACAGAGCGCTATGGCGCACATCGCATACCCGAGGATTCGACAGTCGAAGATTGGCCCTTTGGCTATGATGAACTCGAACCCTGGTACGACCGGGTAGAGTATGCCCTTGGCGTATCGGGCAATGCGGGCAATATTAACGGCGTCATCCATGCGGATGGCAACAAGTTCGAAGGACCGCGCTCACGAGCCTATCCAATGCCTGGCCTGCGCAGTTCAGGCTTTACAGACATGATGAGTGAGGCCGCTCGGCAACTCGGCTGGCACCCCTTTCA
>JASBUV010000106.1 GCA_030147705.1 Gammaproteobacteria bacterium | reverse complement strand
CGAAATAGCAGGACACAGCAGGTGAGCAGAGTCAGGCCAGCCAGCAGGTAATACCAGGAGCCTCCCACACTGATCAGGTTGTAGCCGAGCAAACTGAGTCCCAGCCCAAACAAGCCCAGTAATACCGCCAGGACACGCGGCTTCGGATATCCGGATGATTTATCAGACACTTTGTTTCCCCCTTTAAAGTGTTCTTCTCTAGCGGTCTGCATCATCGCATAAAAACCGATGCGTTCGAAAACCATTCGGTCAGTGGCGGGTAGCGCTCGGTTGGTAGCGCCGTTGAAATCGATATCGCTTCACATCGCTATCGATTCACATCAAGGGGAACCTTTTACTCTGGCGACCGTTTACAGTACATAGGAAGCTGAGTGTATGGCGCTCGGGCAAATCGAATGGAACGGATAGGGCAACCCGCATTGCAGAATCTGGACAGCATAATTCGACTCTGTCAGGAAGGAGACAGCGAAGCATGGCGCATGCTCGTGGAGCATTTCCAGAGGCGTGTTTACGCAGTGAGTCTGTACTACGTGCGTAACCGGGACGATGCTATCGACGTGAGCCAGGAAGTTTTCGTCAAGGTCTTCAACAAGCTGGATGATTTCAGTGGAGACACCGATGCTTTTCTTGCCTGGTTATTGAGTATTGCGCGCAATACCTGCATCGATCGACTACGCGCGAAAGAGACACGGGCGCACTATCAGTCTGAATATCAACATATAGTCAGTGATGTCGATGCGAGACAGAATCCCGAGCAGGATCTGGACAGGGACCAACAACAGCATTTGCTATATCGAGCTTTGTCCCGCTTCAGCGAGATCAATCGCGACGTGATTTTGCTAAAGGATATTCAGGGGCTAAGCCTTGAAGAAGTGGCGAGGATTCTGAATCTTCCGGTGGGCACGATCAAATCCCGTTCCAATCGTGCACGCGTGAAACTTGGCAAGTTACTGGCGGAGTTGAAGCCGTGAAGAGTTTGGTACATGTATGAAGTGTGATGAGTTTCAACAACTGTGTATGAACCAGGATAGCTTGCAGGCTGATGCAGCGTTGTTGGCGCAGTGGGAATTGCACATGGTGAGTTGCTCGCACTGTGCCGAATTCTTTGCCGCGAGCAGTGATCAGAATTTGACGAGCGAAGAGTCCCAGCTTGCACAACAGGCCATCATGACAGCAACACTGGCCGAACGTGATGCCGTTGATGCGATGCTCGACAGTCTGAGAGAAGTCGAACCGCCGTCGGAATTGCTGCAGGGTGTGTTGCGTCAAACAATCGAGCGACAAGCGATTCCCGGTGCAGCAAAAAGCAGCAGACATGGATGGTGGTCGTCGTTGGGAAAAACAGCGCGAAAAACAGCGCAACAAACATTGCAACGCCCACGTATCGCGATGGAGGCATCGTTCGTGCTGACCAGTGCCTGGGTGCTGTTATTCGGTGTGCCAACCGGCCTCGCAGTCGGTGTAGCCAATGCGGAGGAACATCTGCAGACCCCGCTGATTAATTCGCAGCGCAAACTGAATGAGTGGCAGGAAGAATTTGCCTTGCTCATTCATGGCAATCCGATTGAAGCCCCTTGAATCTGCTTGCAGTGAAAGTGAATGCAGTGAATTGCATGGAAGTCAGTTGGATAGAAGTGCAATTGGCAGAAGTGCAATAGATAGAATTGCAAATGACAGAAGTGAATTAGCCAGAGCTTTGGCATGAGTAAATTTCCAAAGCGATCAGGAGAATATTGATGAACACACTTACTCAGGACCAGCTTGCTCAGGAGCAGACGAATCCCCAGCAGGTGACGGCAGCCGGATTGAATCCTGCTACTGCTGGTCAGTCAGCGGGCAGGGCGTCAGTTAGCACCCAATACGGTCAACGTGATCCCAGACGCAAGTCAGCGTTCGTGGCGGGCGTGCTATCACTGATTCCCGGGTTGGGGCAGGTCTACGTCGGCTACTACAGGCAGGGCTTTATCAATGTCGTCGTGTTCGGCTCCGTTTTTACTCTCGTCTCATCGGGCTTCGGAGCGATCACGCCGTTCGCTATCGTGTTCATGGTCTTCTTTGAGTTCTACAACATCATTGACGCGAGCCGCAGGGCCACGTTCTACAATCTGGCGCTTGATGGGGTAGAGGATATCGAGCTGCCGGATGCCTTGACCAACAGCTCCTTACCGTTTGAGGGCAGTTATCTGATCGGTGGCGCGCTGCTGTTGTTCGGAGCTATCGCGCTCTCCAATACCTTGTTTGGGCTGTCGCTGGCGTGGCTCGAGCAATTCTGGCCAGTCTTCCCGATGATTCTCGGAAGCTATCTGGTCTATCAAGCCTTCCGCGATGGACAGTCCAATGCGGGAAACGATGAAGAGCGGCAGGAAGTCACTGAAGAGCCAGTGTGAATGGGTTCGGGCAGTTTGGAGGCGGTCGCCGATCAGTCGCGTCGGCGACGGCCATACACCGAGCGATTGCCTTCCTGCGTATAAAGCGTTCCGGCAAAGCGACTACCATTCACCGAACCGGCAAAGCTGACAGAATTTTCGCTCTCTGCATCAATTGCCCAGGATATTCTGCTACCTGCCAGATCAACCGGAATGCGTACTGATGTCTCTCCATCGTCGA
>JASBUV010000008.1 GCA_030147705.1 Gammaproteobacteria bacterium | reverse complement strand
GCCACAAGGATTGATATTGGCGAAGGGGCCGAGATCCATATTCACATTGAGGCTGAGACCGTGGTAACTCCACCCGTTGCGAATACGCAAGCCCAAGGCGGCTATTTTAGCATCATTTACGTACACACCGGGAGCTTTGGGACGGGTGCTCCCTTCGATTCCCAGATCTGCCAGCGCCTCGATAACCGCAGCCTCAATCACATCGACCAGATACCGCACTCCCATGCGCCTGCGCTTCACGTTGATCAGCAAATAAGCCACCAGCTGTCCGGGGCCGTGGTAGGTCACCTGACCGCCCCTGTCCACCTGCACGACCGGAATCTTTCCCGGAGAGAGGATGTGCTCGGCTTTGCCAGCTTGCCCCTGTGTATACACGGGTTTGTGGCTTAACAGCCATATCTCGTCGCTACGCTCAGCCTTGGGGTGTTGCGCCAGATAGCGCATGGACTGCCAGATCGGTTCATAATCCTGCAGGCCAAGCCGCCTGACAATCAAAGTTGGCAGGCCGGTATTTTCAGAAGCGGCCTTGGCCTGAAACCATTTGTAGTCGGTAAGCAACACGCCTGGCTAATCTCACAGAACCATTTTAACGCAATCAAGCGTTTTCAGATCGTCAAAAATACGCTGCAGTTGCTCTTTGCCGGTCGCGATGATGGTGACGGTTATCGAGAGGTAATTGGATTTACTGCTTTTCTGAATCCGAATTGATTCAGCCGCTATTTTGCCAGCATGTTTTTCAAACACGGCAAGAACCAGCTCCTGAAAATTCTCAACAGCAGTACCGATAACCTTGATCGGGTAGGAGCAAGGGAATTCAATTTTTGGAGCTTCCTGATCACCACCAGCGCTATCTTGTGGCTGCTTACCATTACTCACTATCGAAGCCGCCTAGAAGAGGTCAGCGAATAGCAGCGTTACCCAATCGGAAAACCGTTTGAACATGCCGCCTTCAGAAATGGACTGCATCGCTACTACTTCACCGCTGTAGATGGAGTCTCCATTCAATGTGACATTGACAACTCCCATAACCTGCCCTGCTTCTATGGGCGCGTGAATGGTCTCATCAATATCGACTGTCGCTTCCATGGCTTCTGACTGGCCACGGGGAATGGTGACATAGACCTCTTCCTGAATACCCAGAGCGAGCTCACTCTGCGCTCCCGACCAGACCGGAACGTTAGTCAGTATCTGGTTCTCGTCATAGAGTTTATGGGTTTCATAGTAGCGAAAACCGTAGGTCAGCAATTTCTGCGTTTCGATAGCGCGTGCTTCTTCGCTTTCGGTGCCCATCACAACTGAAATGAGGCGCATGCCATCACGAACTGCTGATGCGACGAGACAGTAACCCGCTGCATCGGTCCAGCCAGTCTTCAAACCGTCGACGTTGCGATCACGAAACAACAGCGTGTTGCGATTACTCTGGCGAATTCCGTTGTAGGTAAACTCACGCTCGGCATTAATAGAGTAAAACTGCGGATGATTAATGATAGTTGCCTGGGCAAGGATGGCAAGATCGCGAGCCGACATGGTGTTGTAATACAGCTCGGTATCGAGACCGCTGGCATTCATAAAATAGCTGTTGCGCAGGCCCAGAATTTCCGCGTACTGGTTCATCATGTCTGCAAAAGCTTCTTCGCTTCCCGCGATGTGTTCGGCAATTGCCACGCTGGCATCGTTTCCTGACTGGATGATAATGCCACGCAACAAGTCTTCCACGCGCACTTCGGAATTCACTTCGACAAACATCTTGGAGCCTTCCATGCGCCAGGCTTTCTCTGAGATGTGCACCATGTCGTCCAGCGACAGGTTCCCGTTCACAATTTCCTCTTCGGCAATATAGGAAGTCATGATTTTGGTAAGGCTGGCGGGCGGCAGCGCTTCGTCTGCATTTTCTTCGACGATGACATAGCCGGTTGCAGCATCGAGCAGGATATAGCTGGTGGCATTGATTTCAGGCGCACGTGGAATAATTGCCTGAGCCAGGCTGATAGCCGGTGCCAGGATCGCAACGATTGCAATCGCGCTCGTCAGCTGCTTTTTACTCAAGGTTGAGAACAGAGATGTGACTGTTATCAAGAAATGCATAGGGGGTTCCATCTAAACGGTCTGATGTTGAGGTCGAATGTATTTCAGTCGCCAATGCCATGACGCTGCAAGTTCTGGTTTCGTCTGGCAACATTTGAAAACTTCTGACAACGTCTTGTTAGCCAGACGGAATCGCGATTTGTAGCGATCCCGGGTAATCATGCTATTGCCAACTGTTTCCCTGGGTCAGGAATGCTGCAGTTACTCGGTCACAGTGTACGGACTTCCCAGGTTGGCAGCAACCACAGTGGCCGTAAGCTGGCGAATCTCATCGCTGTTCTGGAGAGGACCAATGCGGACCCGATGCAACACGTTTCCCTCGCCGCTCTGTACTGTGCGGATGACCACCGGCCGGGAAGTCAACGACTGGAGTCGGCTGCTGAGATTATGTGCTGAAGCAAGTTCGGCAAAAGCCCCCACCTGCAAATAACGATTCTCTTGCGAACTGACACGTAGCACTTCATCGGACTGCCCACGCAGGGAATCGGTCACCGCCACACTATCGCTCCAGCGGTCAGCCACAATGCCTTCGACACTGACGCGTGCCGTGCCACGGTCGGCATACCCGAGTTTGACGGCAGCTGCATAGGACAGGTCTATCAGACGATCACCATGGAACGGCCCTCTGTCATTGACGCGCACGATGATGCTGCGGTTGTTATCCAGATTGGTGACCCGCGCGAAACTCGGTATCGGCAGCGATTTGTGAGCGGCAGAAACCTGATACATGTCAAACACTTCGCCATTCGATGTTTTGTGGCCATGGAATTTTTCGCCGTACCAGGATGCAACTCCAGTTGCCCGGTAACCCGCCTCGGTGGGCAGCACATGATACGACTTGCCCAGCACCGTATAAGGACTCTTGTTGCCGGCGAGTGTGCGATGCACAGGCTCGGGCTGTACATCCGCTATCGCCTGCTCATTGAGAGGACGCGTAGGCGCTCTGTCCTGCTTGATTGAATAACGCCCTGCGTTCGGGTTCTCTGGCACGCTGGACGTGCCGCACCCGACCAGAAACACCACTGCCAATAGCGCACTTGTTCTGCCGATAATCACTGCCCGATTCACAACAAATTCCCTAGCAAAAATGTAATTAAGTTAATTACTTAGCGTCCACTTCGAGAATTATTTTAATTTCAAACAGTAAATGATTGCTACTCCGGCGTAATCACCGAGTCTGGGGCCGGAGCCAGCTGCCCGAATATATAGAATATTTCAGGTTTTTCAATCGCTTAGGCAACGCGACTGCGGGGATGCGTGTGAATCGACATCAGCAGACCAAAGCCGATGAACAAGGTCACGATGGCAGTTCCACCTCTGCTGATCAGCGGCAGTGGCAATCCGATAACCGGGAGCAGGCCAGACACCATGGCCATATTGACGAAGACATAGAAAAAGAAAGTCAGCGTAATGCTTCCTGCCAATAAGCGGCTATACATATCCCGGGCCGCCCAGGCAATGAAAAACCCCCTGACCAGCACAAACATGTACAGGCAAATGAGAAACAGGACGCCGAGCAAGCCGAACTCTTCTGCCAGTACGGCAAGAATAAAGTCAGTATTACTCTCCGGGATGAAATCGAGATGCGACTGGGCGCCATTTCCGTATCCCTTGCCGTAGACACCACCGGAACCAATCGCGATCTGTGACTGAATAATATTGTAGCCAGCACCGGTTGGGTCGCGATAAGGATCAAAGAACGTCAGAATGCGGTTTTTCTGGTGTTCCTGCGCCAGAAAGATGTACCAGGCTGGCGACGCCAGCAGCAAGGCAATAAAGCCCGATATCACGATTCTCCAGCGAATACCGGCCAACAAGACAACGAAAATACCGGACATCGCAACCATGATCGCTGTACCGGTATCGTTCTGCACGACAATCAAGCCCGAAGGCACGAGAATCATGACCGCTGACCAGAACAGATGCTTGAACCTCGGGGGCAAAGGACGGCTGGCGAGATACCAGGCGACCAGCATTGGCACAACAAATTTCATCAATTCTGAAGGCTGGAAACTCGGCAAACCCGGCAAGTCGAGCCAGCTCCGGGCGCCATTGGTTTCGACGCCGATGAACAAGACGAGTATCAGTATCGCAATGCCGCCGGTATACATGGTCGGTGACCAACTGCGATAGAAATGCACACTGAATTGTGCAACAGCGAACATGACCACGAGCCCGACGGCCATACCCGTCGCTTGTCGGCGCAGCAGAGCCTGATCCCCGTCGCTCGCGCTGTTCAATACGAACAACCCGAACCCGCAAAGCAGCAATACACCTACCAGAAGAGGCAAGTCGATGTGCAGGGGGCTGGGCGTATTGCCTACTCTGTTCTGCGAACGCTGAAAACCGCCTGATTGACGCACAAAATCCTGACTAATCATTCGCCTGACTTAGCAGAGCACGGGACTCTTCCGGCTCATCATCGCCATCGAAGTCGAGTTTGAGGATATCCAACAAATAGGCATCGGTGACGGCTTTGGCGATTGGGCCTGCAACACTGCCTCCCGATCCACCATTTTCAACAAACACCGCAACAGCAATTCTCGGCGGAATCGTCTCATGCAACGCAGGCGCAAACGCCACAAACAGCGCATGGTCCTTATTCAATTCAGATACTTCGATATCAGCGCTGGAGAGAATGCTCTGATCGATACTGACTACCTGTGCAGACCCGGATTTGCCACCTAATAGATACGGCATATTTCGGTCTTTCTGAGCGATGGCCTCATAGGCGGTGCCATTGTCTCTGAAAGTTGAAGAATAGGGACGATGGACAACCATGGTCATCGATTCCTGTATATAGCGCCAATAATCCGGATCTTCTACCACAACATTCGGTCTGGGATTGACGATTTCAGGCTCATAAGGAACCCCGTTGATCGCTTTGAGCATGCGCGGCTCAACGACTTCACCATTGTTGGCGAGGATGGCGGTTGCTGTCGCCAGCTGCAGAGGCGTAGCCCACATATAGCCCTGCCCGATCGAGGAGTTCACCGTATCACCCGGATACCAGGGCTCTCCGCGTGAGGTACGCTTCCATTCGCGCGAAGGCAACACGCCAGTACGCGCGAAACCGATATCGAGTGCAAAGTTGTCACCGAAGCCGAACTGCGCCATGAAATCGTGCATGGTATCGATTCCCATGCGCACACCCAGATCGTAGAAGAAAGTGTCGCAGGACTGAAAGATTGCGCGCTGCAGATCCGTATGCCCATGACCGCCGCCAATTGGCGTTCGCAGAGTCCAGTCTCCCCAGCGATAAGACACTCCGGGCAAGCGGAAATAGCCCGGGTCCTGAATCGCAAAATCATAGTCAACGAATTCATGATGCAAGCCTGCCAGGCCGATGAATGGCTTGACGGTTGAACCGGGCGGATAAGGATTCGTCGTCCTGTCGAACAGAGGTGTATTAACCCTGTCATTAACGAGCACACTGTAGTCTGCACTGCTGATACCGGTTACGAACAGGTTCGGATTGAATCCGGGCTTACTGACCATGGCCAGGATGCCACCGGTAGCCGGGTCGATTGCGACGACTGCTCCACGATAATCGCCCAGCGCCTCGTTCGCTGCGATCTGCAGCTCACTATTCATGTGCAGTGTAAGGTTCTTACCCGCCACCGGGTCGGTTCGATCAAGACGACGCATCACCTGACCGCGATTGTTTTTCTCCACGAGCTCGTAACCCACGGTGCCGTGCAGCAATTCCTCGTAGGTGCGCTCGATGCCGGATTTGCCTATATGGTTCGTTCCGCCATAGTTTTCACGCTGCAATTCGTCGAGCCGATCCAGCTCATCTCTGTTGATCTCAGACACATAGCCTACACTGTGCGCAGTCAACGCTTCGAGTGGATACTGCCTGACAAATTGCGGTTCGATCGCAATCCCTGGCAGCAAGTGGCTATTCACCGCAATTTTCGACTTTTCATCTTCCTCAAGCACATAACGCAGAGGAATCGACGCAAATGGGACACGGTTGCGTTGGAGTCTGCGCTTGAATTGCTCGATGTCGTCTTCAGTGAGGCGGATCAGCTTGTCCAGCTCCGCCAACAACTTGTCCATATCCTCGACTTGCTCACGCACAACGGTGAGATTGAAGATAGGCTGATTGTCCGCAAGCAGTTTGCCTGTGCTATCGAAAATCAAACCACGAGCTGGAGGCACATACTGGGAATGCAATCGATTACCGTCTGATCGAGCAGAAAAGTATTCGTATTGATAGATCTGGAGATTGACGAGTTTGGCGATTAACGCTGCAAACAGAAGCACCACGAAAATTCCGGCGAGCATGAGGCGTCGTACGAATAGCCTCCGCTCTGCTTCATGATCCTTGAGTTGCCATTTTGCACCCATTGCTTACTTGAACCTTGGTCGACTGAAATATTGTGACTGAATTCTGAAACGGTTCGGTATAGAACCCTTAATCGGCTTCCCGGGCCCGCGCTTAACCCCTCGGTCACGCTCGCCCCTGTAAGTTAACCCCTCTAAACACTAGCAAATCGGTTTGCCCGAACTGCCTTGGACAGCTGGAGCGCTGAAAAGTTTTACCCGTTCAGTATTGGGCCTTGCAATAGTGTAGCGCGAATGCCTGCGAGAAATCAGGTCTGCTTATTCGCGGTGGTAGGGATGCCCTTTGTTCAGGCTATGCGCGCGATAAAGCTGCTCTGCGAGCAGAATCCTGACGAGCGGGTGCGGCATGGTGAGTGGTGATAGCGACCAGGTCTCGTCTGCGCGCTGCAGGCAGGAAGGATCGAGTCCATCCGGCCCGCCTACCAACAATACCAGCTGCCTGCCTTGTTCCTGGATGTGCTGCAAACGATTGGCAAGGCCTGGCGTGTCTAGAGCTTTGCCCTTCACATCCAGCGCCACTACATAATCGCTGCCCGATACTTTGGCCAACATCGCCTCGCCTTCGCGCTGCATACACTGAGCGATATTGACGTTCTTGCCGCGCTTCGCCATTGCAATCTCGACAATCGAGAAGCCCAACTCATTGCGCATTCGTCTGGCATATTCTTCTACTCCGGCTTCAACCCATCCGGGCATCCGGGTACCTACCGCAATTACAGACAGGGCCATCAGGATTACACCAGCAGTCTATTCGGCTTTAGGCGCATCCGCCTGAAAGCTCCATAAGTCTTCAAGATTGTAGAGTGCGCGAACTGGCGCCATCATGATATGAACAACAACGTCTCCAGCATCGACGAGCACCCAATCAGATTGTATCTTGCCTTCAACCCCGACAATCTTCCCGCCGGCCTCTTCGATTTTTTCTACCACTTCATTCGCCAGTGCTTTGATATGCGTGCTGGATCTGCCGGTAGCGATCACCATATAGTCGGTGATTTCGGTCAGCTTGCGGACATCGATGATTTTTATCGATTGGCCCTTCATATCGTCGAGCGCGAGCTCGGCCGTTTTTGCGAGTTTCTTGCTAGTCAATTTCATTTCCTTTCGAGCGACTCCTTTGCGCGTCCAGGTCAAACCATTAACGATAGAGTTGATTGGCTTCTATGTAGCTTTCGACATCTTCGCTCAGCAAGTGATCGAGCTTCTCTTTGGCTATCACTGCTTCGCGCACTTGCGTAGAAGACACATCAAAATTGAAATCCCGAGCGAAATAAATCGCACCATGATGTTGGTCAAACAAGCGCCCGGGTCGATCTACAGCTCGATTTTTATACTCGATTTTGTTCAACACTTCAGGAAGCAATTCGCCTCCGCTTCGATTCAGCACAAACAGATGTGCGTAATCGAAAAGGTCCTGCCACAAATGCCACTGCAGCAGACTATTAAATGAATCCAGTCCGAGAACCATAACCAATTGCGCTTCGGAATATTCCTGACGCAATGACTTCAGGGTTTCAACTGTATAGGAGACACCATCTCTGTCGATCTCGCGCTGGTCAACTATGATTCTGTCAGTTCCGCGAATGGCGAGCTCCAACATCTGAACGCGCTGTTCGGAGCTCGCACTTGCCGGGTCTCGATGATTGGGAATCGAACACGGAACCAGTCTTAGCTGATCCAGATTCAGTTGAGATACTGCATAACTGGCAGCTTCAAGATGCCCGCGATGAACGGGATCAAACATGCCACCATAGACACCGATTCGTGATGTCATTGCCGGATGTGGCCATCTCCCAAAACGATATATTTCTGAGATGTGAGGCCTTCCAGGCCCACCGGGCCCCGGGCGTGAAGTTTATCGGTAGAGATGCCAATTTCAGCACCCAGCCCGTACTCAAACCCATCTGCAAAGCGAGTCGAGGCATTGATCATGACTGAACTCGAATCCACTTCTCGCAAAAAGCGCTGCGCCTTGCTGTAATTCTCGGTGATGATGGACTCGGTATGTTGAGAGCTGTAGCGATTGATGTGCTCGATCGCTTCATCGAGACCCGCTACCACTTTCACCGACAGAATTGGCGCCAGATACTCTGTCTCCCAATCCAATTCAGTTGCAGGCACGACATCAGCATCCAGAGCACGCGTCTGCTCACACCCTCGAATCTCTACTCCATGCTCTTTGTACACTGGAAAGAGTTTCGGCACTATTTCTGCGGCGACAGCCTCGGCAATCAGCAAGGACTCAAGTGTACAGCAGGTGCCATAGCGTTGAGTCTTGGCGTTCACCGCTACTTTGACTGCCTTGTCGAAGTCAGCCTCATCGTCGATATACAAATGGCAATTACCATCCAGATGTTTGATAACCGGAACGCGCGCATCACGACTGATCCGTTCGATCAGACCTTTCCCACCACGCGGCACAATCACGTCGACATAATCGGGCATGGTAATGAGGTGCCCGACGGCGTCGCGATCAGTTCGATCCAGCACCTGCACAACGTGCTTGCTCAGCCCGGCTTGTTCGAGACCAGTAGCAATGCAGGCGGCGATAGCCTGATTGGAATGCAGGGCTTCAGATCCGCCGCGCAGAATAGTGGCATTGCCGCTCTTCAAACACAGACTGGCAGCTTCGCAGGTCACATTCGGGCGTGACTCATAAATAATCCCGATGACCCCAAGAGGAACACGCATTCTGCCAACCTGAATTCCGCTGGGGCGAAACTTGAGATCTGAAACAGCACCAACTGGATCATCAAGTGTCGCCACCTGGCGCAAACCTTCAATCATCCCGTCAATGCGCGCATCGGTGAGTTCCAGTCTGTCGAGCAGTGCTGCATCGAGCTGTTTCGCACGACCTGCCTTCAGATCTTCGGCATTGGCGGCCAATAGCGACGCACGAGACGCATCAATCGCCTCAGCTATGGCGATCAGTGCGGCATTCTTCTGCCCGGTGCTGGCCCTGGCGATTTCCCGGGAAGCGTGGCGTGCTTGTACCCCGAGGTTGCGCATATAAGACTCAATACTGTCCGTGGATGCTAATGATGATTCTGCTGTATTCATGCCTAACTCTAATGATTATTTCCGCAGCCTGGACTGCCAGACCAGAGCCTGTTGAGCCCTTCGATGTGCCCTTCAATGTACCCGGCGATGTGCCCGACTAATTACCCGGATTATAGCTAAATTGTCAGCTTATCGCCCGCTTAAATAGACAGCCTGCCGAATATCCCTATATTCTCTGACTTCACATTCCGAGAACCCTAAATTACTGACGCCAAAAATAATGGAAATTGCATGAGCGAAGAGACAGTTGAACACCGCACCCCATCAGGCAACCAGGAGCAGGCAACAGTACTGCAAGCGCTCGCTCCGGTACTCGTACTCATCAGCCTTCTTTCGTTTTCGGTCTATCTCTTCGGCGAAGATGCCAGCTATGGCCCCAACCAGATCGCGCTCTGCATAGGCGCAGCTGTCGCCGCTTTTATCGGTTGGCGCAACGGGCAGCGCTGGGAAGAAATCGAGGACAGCATTATTCAGGGGGTCGCGGTCTCACTCAAACCGATTCTGATTCTGTTCAGTGTTGGCTTGCTCATAGGCAGTTGGATCCTCTCCGGCACTGTGCCAACGATGATTTACTACAGCCTGCTCATTCTCGACCCATCCATTTTCTACGTGGCGAGCTGCATCATCTGTGCCCTCATCGCATTGAGTATTGGTAGCTCATGGACAGTTGCCGGAACGGTTGGCATCGCGCTGATTGGCGCTGCCGCTGGCATGGGGCTGTCTGTCGAAATCACTGCAGGCGCTATTATTTCTGGCGCCTATTTCGGCGACAAAATGTCCCCTCTGTCAGAGACCACCAATCTTGCACCTGCTGTTGCCGGCACCGATCTGTTCACGCACATCGGTCACATGGTCTGGACCACCCTGCCCAGCATTACCATCGCCCTGATTTTGTTTACCCTGATCGGACTCAATATCGATACCAGCAGCAGCGCGGAAGATCTTGCAATCACAATGGGGCTGTTGAACGAGAATTTCACTCTGAACATTGTGATGTTGTTGCCTGTCGTTGCCCTTCTGGTTATGGCTAACAAGCGCCTGCCACCAATCCCGACCATTATGGCTGGCGCCGTACTGGGGGTCATTCTGGCGTTAGTATTTCAGCGCCCGGCTATCATGCAATTGCCTGGTGAAGCACCTAACGCCGTTCTCGCCCTTTTGCGTGGCGTATGGTCCACGCTGTTTGATGGCTTTGTTCTGGACAGCGGCAACGGGACGCTCGATGATCTTATGACCCGCGGCGGGATGAGTAGCATGCTTAACACTGTCTGGTTGATTCTCTGTGCGATGGTCTTCGGAGCGGTAATGGAACACACGGGCCTGCTTCGCAGCCTCGTCAGTTACGCGCTGTCCTTTGTACACAGTACCGGCAGCCTGATCGCCACGACCGTTGTCACCTGTATTGGCGCCAACCTCATCACCTCTGATCAATACATCGCAGTGGTACTGCCAGGTCGTATGTACAAACTTGAATACGAAAAGCGACATCTGGATATGAAAAACTTGTCCCGCACTCTGGAAGATGCGGGCACAGTGACCTCACCACTGATACCCTGGAATACCTGTGGTGCCTATATGGCCGGGACACTGGGAGTCGCCACATTCGCCTATCTCCCTTACTGCTTTTTCAATCTGATCAATCCGGTTGTGGCAGTGATCTATGGTTTTCTTAATTTCAAGATCGCCCCGGTGGCAAAACAAGCAGAGCAAGAAGAGCAGCAAAGCGAACATCAGGCTGTGTGATACGGGCTACGGGATAGCAAATTTCAGCTCTACGACGTTTCCCTCAGGGTCATCTATGTAGATTGAACGACCAAACCCCTGAGCACCATAGCGCTCGGCAAATTCAGAATGCTTGATATTCTGCTCACGCAATGCTGAGACAAGCATGTCTTCGTCAACTTTCTCGATACAAAGGCAATAATGATCAATATTGCGCCCGTCCTGACTCGGTGGGCCTCCGCCTAACTTGCCCAATTCACTGTCAACCAGCACCAGATCAATAAGAGCATCGCCGGCTCTCAGCTGCACGAGCCCAATCGCCGGTTCGAGTTCTCTCTCTATAGTGCAGCCCAATACACCGCAATAAAAATTAAGCATCGCAGCCATGTTGTTCGTGCGAATCACTATGTGGTCCAGACCCAGAATTTTGATCATGTTATTCGATCTTGTGCGGTCAGGAAGTGCGAATTCAGATTGAGTTTTGCAAACATAGTTCTTCCGGATACGGATTCATATAGTAGGAATTCGCTATATAGTCATCGGGATGACGGCGGAAATGATGATTCAGCAAGGTAATCGGTACGATGAGCGGCAAAAGCCCCAACCTGTACTTGTCGATGGTCTGCACCAACTCCTGCTTGTCTTCGGCATCCAGATATTTTTTGAGGTAACCCTGAATATGCTGCAGCACGTTGACGTGATTCTTCCGTGTTGCTCGGACTTTCATCAGGGCCATAAAATCCAGCAAATACTTCCTGCTGTTTTCGAGCAGATTCTCCTGATTGGTCGCGGCGACCAAACGACCGAGTTCGCGATAGGCGGATTGCTCCCTGCTCATCAGGATTAGCTTATGGCGCGCGTGAAAGTCGATAAGCGCCGGCACAGAAAGGGACTCTGACATTTCATGCCAGCGTCGCATTGCGAAAACACGCTGTATGAAATTTTCCCGCAGAACCGCATCCCCGAGACGACCTTCTTCTTCGATTGGCAAATAGGGAAAGTTTTCCATGAGCCGTTGTGCAAACACACCCACACCTTCCCGGATCGGCATGACTTCGTCCCAGATTTTCACTCTCTCCATGCCGCAGCTTGGAGAATCCTTTTTCAGGATATAGCCACAAAGTTTCGCCTGCCAATCGACCTGCTCATCAGCGCAAGTCTGCAATCTTTCGGTGACATCGATGCTGTGATCATCAACCTGGACACAACGGACTGTTTTGTCCTCCAGTCGCTGTAAACGGATCGGCTTGCGGGGAATACCCAGACCAATGGCGAGCTCCGGACAGAACGGCTTAAACTGGAAATATGCCCCGAGTGTCCCTGAGATGTACGAATGGCCCTTGTGACCACCATCGTAACGCACTCTTTCTCCAAGGAGGCAACTGCTAATACCTACGGGGATTGTATGTCTGCTTTGAATTTCATCAGTGGACTTCATGGTTTACGTACTTAACAGCTCGTTAACAATCTCAGAATCTGAGAGCGTGCCCAGCTCCAGACCTCCATCCAGGAGGCTTTCTTTCTGAGCGCGCGTCAGTGTCTTTACTCTATACTCCAGTTTCAGGGCTTCAGATTTGTTTTGCAGCGCGATCTGGAACACCAGCGACAGGGGCCTTTTCCCTCGCAACGCTTTCGCACCCTTGCTTTTCCCCGCAAGTCCGCTGTGTTCACGCAGCCTTCTTTCTATGTCCGTCGTAATCCCGGTGTACAAACTGCCGTCTGCGCAGCGCAGCATATACAACAGCCAGGTTTGTTTTGGTTCTACAGACAAGCTATCGGGTTCCTGGCTGCCAATGCTCACCTGAGAGCACGGCACGCCCCTCACCTTCAAGCTTGTACAAGTGCGCCAATAGCGTTTTCTTCGCCCACGGAATGAGGTGCTCGGCCACATCGTCATAAACAACCTGTACGAGCGCATCCAGATCACACTTGCCCAGTTTCTCCAGCCCTGCGAATACCTTCGCCTCTCGCTGCAGCCGATGCTGGATAAGCTTACTGATCTCTTGCTGCGGCTCATGCATCACATCACCATGCCCAGGCGCGAGCATCAACAGGTCCAGCTTCTGAAGCCTTTCGAGTGATCCCAGGTAATGCGCCATGTTGCCATCGGGCGGGAGAATTACGGGCGTAGTGCCTTGCAGCACATGATCACCCGTAAACAGCAAGCGTTCTTCCGCCAGTAAAAAGCAGAGATGGTTGGAAACATGTCCGGGTGTGTGAATCAATTCAATACTGTAGTCTCCGCAATCGAGCACGTCGCCATCCTGCCAGTAACTGCTGGGATGAAAGGTCAGATCCTGTCCGGCCGCTTCCGGCACAGCGAGGCCAACGAGCTGCGCGCTGGTTGCCTGCTGAAGGCGCAGTGCACCTGGAGAGTGGTCTCTGTGGGTGTGTGTAACCAGTATGTAATCGAGATTGTTATCGCCGACAGCATCGAGGATCGCATCAAGCTGGCGCTCATCGGCTGGTCCTGGATCGATCAGGCAGGTTTTTTCACCAACTATCAAATAGCTGTTCGTCCCGGGGCCTGTCATGGGTCCAGGGTTATGACCCAGAATCCTGAAAACCGGGATGGACTGCGTTGCTATCGCGACTGCCTCGCCCGCTGTGCCTTGCAGATTTACCACCGCAGATTTACCACCTTAGTGCCCTGATTATTAATTTGATTGCCGATAGTTATTGTGAAAGCTGCCTCGCATTTCTGATTTGCATCCTGAATGTCGCCTGTGTCTGCGCCTGATTGTGACACCAGCAGTGACACCGGTAGTGACAAGCGCGACAGGCAGCCCTTGCCGTGCAAATTGATAATACCCCGAGACAGCCAAACCCCAAAATCCGGCTGGAGTTTCCGCATAATTCACGACATAATTGCCGGCTTTGAAAAAACACCAAAATCCAGACTGCAAGGTTTGGCCCGAACCTTCAGATCACCTGAATACACGCTTGCACAGCAGGTTATAGCCCACCCCCGGCGGCGACCAGTTTCGTCTCGATTGTGGACAATCCTTACAGGAATACACGAGGAACAGCGGCCCGGAAAACTGCCAAGGCAGCAACACGGCCCAAAACAAGCCCAAAGAGAGCCTAAATTCGTACGTCGAACACATCAGGAAGAGAAAGTATGCACAGGATCAAGACCTTTAACACCATATCTCCCTTAGGCTTGGAGAGATTTCCGAAAGACCATTTTGAAGTTGGCCCCGAAGTTGAGAATCCTGATGCAATATTACTGCGCAGCCAAAAGCTGGATGCCAGCATTCTGACCGATCAGTTACGCGCAATCGCCCGCGCGGGGGCCGGTACGAACAATGTGCCTGTCGCCGATTGTACGCAGCATGGCGTAGTCGTTTTCAATACGCCTGGCGCCAATGCCAATGCAGTGAAAGAACTGGTCCTCTGCGGCATGTTGCTGGCATCACGTGGCATCGTGCCTGGCATTGCTTTCGCGAATGAACAGTCCCCAGGCAGCGATTACGCTGAGCTGTCCAAGTTGATGGAAGCTGAGAAAAAACGCTTCAAAGGCTCAGAGATCGCTGGCAAGACGCTGGGCGTCGTCGGTCTGGGAGCAATTGGTTCGCTCGTCGCTGAGATGGCGATCAGCCTGGGCATGAAGGTTCAGGGCTATGACCCGGCACTGTCTGTGGCGGCAGCGTGGCGTCTCCCCAGCCAGGTCAAGCGCATCGAAAATCTTTCCTCCCTGGCGGCGACCTCTGATTTCATCTCATTGCATTTGCCTGTGCTGGATTCCACACGCGGTTTGATAAACGCCGATTTCTTTGGCGCAATGCGGGAAGGCACCAGCCTGCTGAATTTCGCACGCGACGAAATCGTAGACACTGGCGCACTACTGGCAGCTCTTGATGCAGGTCGCCTGCACCGTTATGTGTGTGATTTCCCACGCCCTGAATTCGCTGGACGTGAAAATGTGATAGCGATGCCGCATATCGGCGCCAGCACACAAGAGGCAGAAGAAAACTGTGCCGTTATGGCCGTCGACCAACTCACGGATTTCTTCCTGAACGGTAATATTAAAAACTCCGTCAATTTCCCAGCTCTGTTTCTCGACAGAGCTATCGACGCCGCACCGGGAACCCGTCTTGCAATCAGCAACAGAAACGTCCCCAAAATGTTGGGGCAGATACTGTCAATCCTCGCCGATCAGAACATCAACGTGATAGACATGTTGAACAAGTCGCGCGATGACATCGCGTACAACCTCATTGATCTTGAGAGTACACCGTCGGACTCAGCGCTCCAGGCAATCAGTGATATTGAGGATGTCATCAAGGTCACCGTGCTCTAGCTCGCAACGCATTCATTAATTGTAAACTTGCAGGAAAACACTATGTCTCGAGTATTTAACTTCGGCGCCGGCCCAGCAATGCTGCCATTGGAAGTCATGGAGAAAGCACAGGCGGAATTTCTTGACTACAACGGCATGGGCGCGTCAGTCATCGAAATCAGCCACCGCTCGAAAGAATTCGATGCCATTATCAATCGCGCTGATGAATTGCTGATTGAACTTGCTGGCATCCCTGATAACTACAAGATTCTGTACGTGCACGGCGGCGCCCAGATGCAGTTTTCTGCGATCCCGCTTAATCTGATCAATCGGCTCCCCGCCCGCAAGGCATCATTTGTTCTGACAGGAAGCTTTGCAAGCAAGGCGAGCAAGGAAGCAGCGCGCTATGGCTCGATGCTGGAAGTCGCCAGCAGCAAGGACCAGAATTTCAGCTATATTCCAGAATTCGATCCGGCCAAGCTGGACCCGGAGAGCTCCTATCTGCATATCACCAGTAATAACACCTTGTTTGGTACTCGCTGGCACAGTTTCCCGGAAACGGGAGATGTCCCGCTTGTCGCCGACATGACTTCAGAGCTCATGTCCAGAAAATTGGACATCAACAAATTTGGCGTCATTTACGCTGGCTTGCAGAAAAATCTTGGACCTTCCGGGCTGGCAGTGGTCATTATCCGGGAAGATCTGCTCGAGCACGCACTTCCGGAAACACCGAGCATGCTCAACTACAAGACTTACGCAGAGCAACACTCGCTGGCCAATACCAACAACACGTTTGCCATTTACATGATGCAACTTGTGCTGGAGTGGCTGAAAGATCAGGGTGGGGTTGACGCAATTGAGCAGCGCAATGAAGAAAAAGCCAAGCTCGTCTACGACTGCATCGACGGCACTGACTTTTATTATGGGACAGCACAGGCGGCCCATCGTTCGGTAATGAATGTCACATTCAACCTGAGCAACGAAGACCTGCTGGCTAACTTCCTGAGTGAAGCCGACAAGAATGGCTTGTATGCCCTCAAAGGGCATCGCGATGTCGGTGGCGTGAGAGCGTCTATCTACAATGCCATGCCTCGGGCGGGCTGCGAGGCGTTGGTAGATTTCATGAAGGATTTCGAAAAGCGTAACGGTTAAACCCCGCACGCTATCGACGGCAACGATTTACACCCAACCCTGCCTGGGTTACTTTGCAACAAAGTCTCCCAGGCGGGTTTGAATTCCACTGACAATGCGCAAAATCATTCATTGTGATTGCGACTGTTTCTACGCATCCATTGAGATGCGTGATAATCCAGAACTAGCAAATCTTCCGTTGGCAGTTGGCGGCTCGCCTGAGCGCCGCGGCGTGATTGCTACTTGCAATTATGAGGCAAGGAAGTTTGGCATTCATTCTGCCATGGCGTCAGCCAGTGCCAGAAAACGCTGCCCTGACCTGATCATCATCCGTCCAGACATGGACAAATATCGTGCCGCATCTGCGCGGATTCACAAGATATTTCAACGCTACACTGACGTGATCGAACCACTCTCTCTCGACGAAGCATTCCTCGATGTAACGGATTGCGAGCGCTTCGATGGCAGTGCAACACGCATTGCAGAACAGATTAGAAATGAAGTGAAGGACGAAGTGGGGATTACCATCTCGGCCGGAGTTGCGCCAAACAAATTTCTGGCAAAGATTGCGAGTGACTGGCGAAAACCTGATGGTTTGTTCGTCATCAAACCCGCCGACGTCGATGATTTTGTGAAACAGCTTCCGGTGAAGAAACTCTACGGTGTAGGCAAGGTCACTGCAGAAAAAATGCGCAAACTGGGCATCGAACTTTGTGCTGATTTACAGCAACTGGAACAGGATACTCTGGAATCCCAATACGGAAGCTTCGGAAAACGATTGCACGACCTGTGCCGGGGTATAGACAATCGAGAGGTACAGACAGATCGAACGCGCAAGTCTGTTAGTGTGGAGAACACGTTTCCGTCCGACTTGAAAGACCTCGACGCGTGCCTCAACGCGCTGCCGGAACTGGCACTCCAACTGGAGGCCAGAATCAAACGCCTCGAGAAGCAGTACCGGATCCAGAAGCAATTTATCAAAATAAAATTTGAGGATTTCAGTCAAACTACAGTTGAAATGTTGTCCACTTCTCTCGATTTCGACAACTTTAGCAGTTTGTGCAAGGACGGATTCGCGAGAGGTGACAGGCCCGTTCGCTTACTCGGCCTTGGAGTCAAAGTCGTTCCGGTCGAGGCAGAGCAGGAAGCGACTCAGGACATTGATCAACTCGCTTTACATCTCGAACAGTAAGCATCAGGAAAGCTATGAGCCGATACCGACCACCACAAGCCCCTTCTGCCAAATACATTACCGTAGAGGGAGAACGGCGCCTGAAGGCCGAGTTACATCAACTCTGGAAAGTGGAGCGACCACAGGTTACCCAGTCTGTCTCAGAGGCAGCTGCCATGGGTGATCGCTCTGAAAACGCCGACTATATTTATGGCAAACGCAGGCTACGTGAAATCGACAGGCGCGTAAGATACCTGAGTAAACGGCTCGATGAAGTGACGGTGGTATCCCAAGCTCCGGACGATACCAGCAAAATTTTTTTTGGCGCTTACGTTTCTCTGGAAGACGAAGCGGGTGTAGTACATCGCTACCGGTTGGTAGGGCCGGACGAAATCGATCCGAAGAGAGGTTACATCAGCATAGATTCGCCGATGGCCAAAGCTTTATTAGGCAAAAAGATCGAGAGCGATATAAGCATTCAGACTCCAGGCGGAGAAAAAGAGTTTTACGTCCTGAGCATCGAATACGAACAATGAGCACACAGCATGTCACTATCGTGGTCGCCCCGGGAGCACTCGGCTCGACAATCACGATCCCTCTTGAGATGCTGCAAGCAGCGAATGATATTGCACGCTCGCAATCCCCAAAGCGAGAGTTACTTCAAATCGAACTCGTAGGCACGTCACCAGGGGCTATCTCTCTCCATGGAGGATTGGCGGTACAATGCAACAAGGCGATAGAGCACGTCAGCAAGACTGACCTCATCTTTGTGCCCGGCATGTGGGGGAACCCAAAAGCCGCCGTGCACAAGCATCCGGAACTGGTTAGTTGGTTGCGCCGCATGCATTCACAGAACGCGACGCTGTGCTCAATCGCAACAGGCGCCTTCTTTATTGCCGAGTCCGGCTTATTGGACAAACGCTCAGCGACCACGCACTGGCGGTTTTTCGATGTGTTTGCCAAACGCTATCCACTGGTAAAACTGCAGCGCAAGCGCTTCATCACCCAGGACCGGAATATTTTCTGCACTGGCAGCGTGAATGCTGCCCGAGACATCATGCTGCACTTTGTAGAGAGTCTCTTTGGCGAGGTGATTTCCAATCAGGTATCACGCCACTTTACGCATGAACTCAAACGCTCCTATGAATCTCAGTTACTAAAACACAACCAGTCCAGCACGCACCATGACGAGACGATCATCAAGGTGCAGGAGTGGCTTCAGGAAAATTATGCAAAACCGGTTCAGATCGCCGAACTCGCAGCCCTCTTTCAGCTGAGTCCCCGCTCACTTAATCGCCGCTTCAAACAAGCCGCAAATACCACTCCTCTGCAATATCTTCAGGAACTTCGCATTAGCCATGCGAAAGCGCTGCTCAAGCGCAGCAATCTTGTGATTTCAGAAATAGCGGATCAGGTGGGCTACCAGGATGCCAGTTACTTCACCGGGCTGTTCAAAAAGATCCATTCGGTCACACCGAATGAGTATCGGCGCCTGGTAAGAAATAAACTTTTTCTGGCGGAAGGGGGTAATCAATCAGGAGACTCCTGATTGATTACCGCACCGGTTGCAGAATCAGGCTGAAGATTTTTTCTCGAGGGCTGCCAACTGTTCCGGGGTTGCCTCCTGTTGGTGGTTGGCCTTCCACTCCGAATAAGGCATGCCGTACACAGCTTGTCGAGCGGCGTCATAGTCAACGTCAACGCCCCGCTCCTGTGCTTCGGCTGCATACCATTTCGCAAGACAGTTCCGGCAAAAATTGGCCAGAATCATCAGATCAATGTTTTGTACTTCCTTGTTGTCATCCAGATGTTTAAGCAGGCGCCTGAAAGTAGCTGCTTCGATATCTGTACGGGTTTGTTCATCCATTTAGCTGTTTGCCCTCTTGCTAATTAATCAGATCGCCCATTGCCATATCCGTTTTATGGGGTGGAACGGTACGATGTTTCTTGTCGATAGACTTGAGCTGTCGCTCCGCGGCATTAAAAGCATCGCGAATCGCGACATAGAGATCTTCGTGCGCATGGTTGTCATGTTGATCCTGATTGACGCGCACTTCTTTTGACGAAGTATGAATTTCGAGACCGACAGAATACACCCTTCCTTTGTGGTGATTATTGTGCGGTGAATCCAGGACCACCCGACCGGAAATCATTTCATCGCAGTAGCGTCCAAGCTTGCTGATTCTCTTGTTAACAGCATCTGCAATTGCGTCGGATTGATCGATATTGTGAAAAACAATCTGAAATTCATTAGTCATAAAAAACTGTCTCCTGGTTTCAAGCGGTTTATGAAAAGTGTTTTGACTAGTATTCAATCCTCCTCTCGATAGTTGATATTGGTTCTACAACGAATATCCGGACGAAATTCTTCCGGGCCCAAGCTCACCGCTACGGAACTTGCCCATCGAGAATCGGGATAATTGAAGTTTTTGGAGTGCCCGGGTGATTGAGAATGCCCGGGATGAGATTTGCCGTGAATGCCGACCGGATGCAGGTGGCAAGGAATGGAATGGCACTTTGCGTCGCACTTGCCCTGAATTGGCCAGTACTGTGGAAGTGTTGCTTACCAGACTAACTATCGCTGGCATCGTCCCTCCTTTTAAGACTCTGAAACTAGATTACTCCTTTGCCCGAGAATTGTCTAAGCCTCATCCGGATTTTTGTAACACCAATGCCAGGGTTCATAACTGATCCCCAGAACATTGTTGCGCGGATAGCTGAGCACGAATCCAAACTCTCCAGCATTTTCGCTAAGCCATTGGAATGCTTCAGTATTTTCAAACTCTTCCGCGAGCGCATCACAACCCGGAGTACCGATGTCAATCGCCCTGCCAGTATGGTGCTCACTGAAGCCCGGCGCCGCATTGACCTTGAGAATCTCTTCGATTTTCTGCCCTCGATCTATTTTGCGAGCGATCAGTTGCTGCTGATATTCGATATCCCGAAACGCGGAGATGAGGTGGATCTCAACTCCAGCTGCGGCAGCGCTGGCCCGCATCGTAGCCCAGGCATCATGTGCTGCTGGTGTTAGCCGTTGCGGGCGGCCATAGAAATCATCTTCAGTCGCCACCAGGAGCGGCGGCTCCACACACAGCGGCAGGCGCGACTCGCTCAGGAAGTTTGCCGGAATCCCCAGACACTGGTGAACAGCTTGCACACGAGCCAAAAACTCCTCGCGGCTGTTGGAATCCGTGCTTTTGTTCATTCCTGTCATGCATTCTCCGTTAGTGCTCATTGTTAGTCTGCTGGCCGCTCTCTCAGGTCACGCCTGATTAGCACTGCCCTTCGATGCTATGTGGCCGACCGGTCGGTATGCAAGGGCGTCACCTTGGAACAGGCCATTGGCGGCCGCCCTAATATGGCCGATATACCATATATTCTGTCCAAATTGACCTAGTATCAAGCAGCTGTCTATCCCTACCATAGCGGTATCTCTGGTTAGTTTTATAAGGACTGAGAGGCAATATTCAATGGCAAGACTTCCAATCATCACGGCCATGGGTGGCATCAATGCTGCGGGCCGAACCTCATTCCATCACGCTTATGGGCGACTCGTTTTTGCTGCGCTCACTGATCAGCAACAAACGACTACGCTGGAATCGCTTGCTGCAATCACCGGACGTCTCCCGACCGAGCAGGCATCAGGTTCTGAAGATCAAGCCAACTTCTTGCAAGCATTGAGTGACGAACTGCAAGCCGGGACGCTGATTCGCAAACTCGAAAAAAACCTCTTCGACCCTGAAAAGCTCATTACCTTGCGGCCTACCAGTGTGAGCGCGGCTGCTGGAGGAGCGATCGAATTCGAAATCAAACAACGCCACCTTCCTTCACCGCTTCCTGCAGGCTGGCAAGTACTGACTGATGTCCCTGCAGAAAACGACAAGGTGAGAATTCGCTGTGCCGAGAGTTTCGATCTGATCTTGCCCAGCGAACACAACAGCCCGGTGAACAGCGCAGGTCAGCTACCCACAGGATTCGATCCCGCCGTGTTATATCCTGCACGCAACCACCCACGCGCACTGCAGATGATGGTGTACGCCGCTTCCGATGCGATCAACTCACTCGGAATCGATTGGCAAGTCATTCGCGATTCGGTACCTGCTGATCAAATCAGCGTTTACGCCGGCAGTGGCATGGGTCAGATGGATGGCAATGGTTTTGGCGGCATGATGCAAGCGCGCTTGCTTGGGAGAAAGGTAACTTCCAAACAGCTGCCGCTGGGCTATGCTGAAATGCCGGCTGACTTTATCAATGCCTACCTGCTGGGTAATTTGGGAACGACCGGTACCAACGTGGCCGCCTGCGCAACCTTTCTTTACAATTTGCGTCAGGGTATCCGCGACATTCAATCCGGCACTCATCGCATCGCCATCGTCGGTACGAGCGAAGCACCACTGGTTCCCGAGATCTTCGAAGGCTTCACGAATATGGGAGCGCTAGCAGACGATGCTGGCCTCGCTGCCCTCGATGCATTGGCCGCGGGCAGCGCTCCCGACCATAGACGCGCTTGCCGACCCTTTGGACAAAACTGCGGTTTCACTTTGGCGGAGTCTGCGCAATGCGCGATTCTCATGGATGATGAGCTCGCTCTGGAATTGGGGTGCAATATTCTGGGCTCGGTGAATGATGTTTTTATCAATGCCGATGGTCACAAGAAATCTATCGCAAGCCCTGGGCTGGGCAACTATCTGTCAGTTGCCAAAGCGGCTGCCGTCACCAGAAAAGTGTTAGGCGAGCAAGCTCTGCAGCAACGTACTTACGTGCAGGCCCACGGCACAGGCACGCCACAGAATCGCACTACGGAATCACATATCCTCAGCGAAGTAGCAGATCGATTTGGTATTTCAAGCTGGCCGGTAAGTGCGGTGAAGACCTATGTAGGACATTCACTCGCCACTTCAGCGGGCGATCAGCTGGCCGCCAGTCTGGGAGTCTTTGCTAAAGGCTGGTTACCGGGCATCACTACCATCGATTCGATAGCTGAAGACGTGACGCAAACCAATCTGGAATTTCTATTGCAGCACAAGGAAGTGGGTAACACGGGGATGGATGCGGTGATTATTAATTCCAAAGGCTTCGGCGGGAACAACGCAAGCGCCTCAGTACTCGCACCTCACGTCACCCTGCGCATGCTCGAAAAGCGCCACGGGGCGCAGTCAATGAAGGCTTATCTACAGCGCAATGAACGCGTTACTGAAGCCGCAGAGCAATATGATGCCGATGCTCGAGCTGGACAACACCGGACTATCTACAAGTTCGACCACGATGTGTTAGGCGCCGAAGACATCGTGATGAGCGACCAGAAAATTTCGATCAGAGACTATGGCAAATCCGTCTCGCTCGATGTCACGAATCACTACGAAGACATGGGCGAGTAACTCAGCGGTAGAGTCACTCGCCATGTAGAGCGCTGTTGCAAGAGCGCTTGAGAGAATACGGAAGAGCGCATCGCATCGAGCGGCGCCGCTCTAGACCACCTCTACAGGCTTGGCTTCAGCGATTTTCTGCTTCCAGACTAGCGGGCCGGTTTGATGGACTGAACTTCCGTTGACATCGACAGCAACAGTGACCGGCATCTCGTGCACTTCAAATTCATGAATCGCCTCCATGCCCAGATCTTCGAATGCAACCACCTTAGCCGCCCGTATGGCTTTGGATACCAGATAGGCGGCTCCGCCCACTGCCATCAGATACACTGCCTTATGTTGCTTGATCGCATC
>JASBUV010000091.1 GCA_030147705.1 Gammaproteobacteria bacterium | reverse complement strand
TCGTAGTCGATTGTGTCGACACGCAGACCCAGAGACAAAGTCCAGTCTGAGGTGAGATCCTGTTCGTAGTTCACGAAAGCACCCAACTGCTGGGCGTCCACTTCGAAGTCGTAGTGACGGCCTACAGGCAGGATACGGCCGAGGAACCCGGTTAGCGCGGTGGTTTGGGTTTGTACCAGGCGGCCTTCCGTTGTTTCGGCATCTGCACCGATAGCGAGGCTGGCGCCGTTGGCGAGTGTGCGGTAGCCAGCGAACTGGGCACCGAAACTACGGTGTTCGAAATCTTCGATCGGTGTGCCTGGCAGGAAGTGTTGAATGAAATTCATGTTCACATCACGCAGGTAAGGCGTCAGAACCACTTCCCAATCTCCCATCTCGGTAGAGATTGAGGTCCATGCACGCGTATTGGTGCTATCGCGATACGCTTCGGGGTTGGGGTTGGAAGTGCGAAGTGCGGCATCTTCATAGGCTTTTGCGCCTACCACATAACCAGCTGTCTCCTGATTCAGGTTGATGTGGGTAATACCACCATCCAGTTCAGTGCCGGAGTCCAGGGTATAGCTATACACCCAGGAAACCTTTTGCTGGTCGACGCCGCTTGGTTGGCGATAACCGTCTTCACTCACGCCATTGAAGAGTAGCGTCTGTTTGAAATCACCATTGTCTGTACCGAATTGTCCCTGTGCCCGATAGGAGCCTCTTGGGCCGGCTTCCAGAGTGATTTCGCCAGCCTCACCAGGCTCGGGCAGTACCACGTTGATCAGTCCGTGCACGGCATTGGAACCCCAGAACGCACTGCCTGGGCCGCGTACGACTTCGATACGCGCCGCGTTCTCGGTGTGGGCATCGAACATCTCGTTGACGTTACAGAAACCGGCAGAGCGCAGTGGAATACCATTTTCAGCTGTCAGGAACGCGCCACATGCACCGGCTCCGGTCAGTACAGGGGAACGAATAGCGGCAAGACTCTCTTGTCCGTTGTTGCGATTGATGTTGACGCCGGGCAGACGGTTGAGTGCTTCCTGGTAGTGATCGGCGGCGATCAGGTCCAGCTCTTCCTCGCCCAGTACCGAAACGGCGGCGTTAATATCGGTTAATCCCTGAGATCGGCGACTGTTGGAAATCACCTGAATTTCTTCGACGGCTTCCACCCCGCTACCAAGTTGGGCCATGGCTGGCAGCGCCATTGTGGCGGTGGCGGCAGCTATTGCAGACACTAACAACTTACTTCTCATGTAACTCTCCCTTGCGGTTCTCGCGAACCGATAGTGCTTTGATTTGTTCTGGCGCATCCAGATGCGTTGCTGGCTTATACGTTACCGAGGATTAACTGAAGCTGAACGCTTCCTGAATAGCTGTAACTAATTGATTATATTGCTTTTAGTGATCGGCGAATCGTAGAGAAATCGCTTCAAAATGGGGATTCGGATGAGGCTCGTTCAGGATCAAAGTGTACGAATCCGGCACGGGAGCGCCCCGCTTAGCGGCGAGCGCCAGTTCGGCAGCAGCAAAGCCGGGAGTCGGGTTCGATGCCAGCAAACTCGCGCTCAGGCGCGTGCTGGCTGTTTTGCAGCCCTTTGCCCCCTCACGTACACTTAGCGCAGCTTTCGGCAGCGTACCGGAGTCGAAGTTCACAGGAAGAAATTCGTCACAGGAAATGAAGGGGGAGTCATGCGAACACGAGTCACCGAGCAATTGGGGATCAAGTACCCGATTGTCCAGGGAGGAATGCAGTGGGTTGGTCGGGCCGAATTGGCATCGGCGGTTTCAAATGGAGGGGGACTCGGGATTCTCACTGCGCTGACACAGCCAAGCCCTGAAGACTTGCTCAAGGAGATCGCGCGCTGTCGCGAGATGACTGACCAGCCTTTCGGCGTGAATCTCACCATACTGCCTACTATCAAACCCGTTCCCTACGAAGACTACGCGCAGGCGATCGTCGATGGCGGCGTCAAGATTGTAGAAACCGCAGGGCGTAATCCCGAGCCGTTCCTGCCATTGTTCAAGCAGGCAGGCATCACGGTTATTCATAAATGCACATCGATTCGTCATGCACTCAAAGCTGAGCGCATTGGCTGTGACATGGTCAGTGTGGATGGCTTTGAATGCGCAGGTCATCCCGGTGAGGATGATGTGACCAATCTCATTTTGTTGCCGTTGGCAGCCCGCCGTCTCAAAGTCCCGTTCCTGGCTTCGGGCGGACTCGGTGATGGTCGCGGCATGGCCGCTGCGCTCGCCATGGGGGCAGATGGCATTAATATGGGAACACGCTTCATGGTGACCAAAGAGGCTCCGATTCACGAGGCGGTGAAGCAGGCGATGGTCGATGCAAGTGAACTGGATACCGCGCTCATTTATCGAAGCTTGCGTAATACCGCGCGTGTCTTTCGCAATGGCGTTGCACAACAGGTGCTGGAGATTGAAGCACAGCCGGGTGCAACAGATTTTGCCGATATTCAGCCGCTGGTAGCCGGAGTCAAAGGCAGAGCATTGCTGGAGTCGGGTGAGCTCGAACAGGGCATCTGGTCAGCGGGAATGGTAGTCGGGTTGATTGATGATATTCCGTCTTGTGCAGAGTTGATCGAGCGGATCGTCAATGAAGCGAAGAGCATCATCAGGGATCGACTGTCGACGCTGGTCGATGACGCCTGATTCGGCTTGCATCGATCGACAATGAAATTGTCGCCAACCGCATCTCAAACATTCGCGGAACGCAGTGCAGACTTGAACAGACAAGAACAAACAAGAACACGCAGATCAGAGGGAATGAAATGAAAATTGCAGACAAGGTTGTTGTCGTTACCGGCGCGGCGAGTGGCATAGGCAAAGAGTTGTGCCTGCGCTTCGCAAGAGAAGGCGCACGTGCTGTCGTGTGCTCGGATATCGACGCTGACGGAACTCAGGCAACGGCGGATGAAATCGCGGCATCAGGCGCAACGAGCAAGACACTGGTCAACATCTGCAATGTCGCTAATGAGCAAGATGTGATCGCGCTCGTGGCAGCAGCGACTGCAGAGTTTGGCCAGATTGATCTGTTCTGCTCCAACGCGGGCATCTTCACTCCCGGCACAGAAACGGTGAGTAATGATGACTGGACGCGGATCTGGGACATCAACGTGATGGCACATATCTACGCCGCGCGTGCCGTGCTGCCGGCCATGCTGGAGCGCGGTGAAGGGTACTTGCTGAATACCGCTTCGGCCGCAGGACTGCTGAGTCAGGTAGGCTCAGCGCCTTATGCAGTTACCAAGCACGCGGCAGTAGGTTTTGCCGAGTGGCTGTCAATCACCTATGGCCATAGTGGCATCAAGGTGTCTGTGCTCTGCCCTCAAGCAGTGCGCACGGCGATGACGGCGCAGGGCGGAGGCGTGGCAGCACTCGATGGCATGCTGGAGCCTTCCCAATTGGCGGACACGGTGATTGAGACGCTCGATGCAGAGCGTTTCCTCGTCTTGCCGCATCCAGAAGTGTTAACGTACATGCGTCGCAAGACAGACGATTATGATCGTTGGCTTGGCGGTATGCGCAGGTTGAATGATCGCTTCGCGGAAAATTATCGCAAGCGTACCGACTCTGACGAGTGAGTCGGAACTGATAACGCGGGAGACGCGGAGAGTTCGATGAAACGAAGAACACTGGAACAGACAAAGAGTACAGTCAGCATTTGTCAGGTCTTCTTCAGATATTTGGCAGCGGTGTTGTTCGTAATGATGTCCTCGCACGCGCATGCCCAGGAAACGATCGAGTTACCCAGTGGTCAACGTCTGCAAGTCTTCATGGTGCCTCCTGAAGCTGGCAGCAATGAGCCCAGCCCGTTGCTGATCCTGATGGGCGGCGGACCAGGAAATTTTTCGATCTCGCGGGACACATCGCGCTGGTTGGGCAGTGGTTTTGCGAGTCGGGGCTGGATGGTCGCGGTTCCTGTGTCACCCAACAACCGTGCGTTCCGGGGTGCAGAGAACAATGCCTTTATTGCTGAGCTGATCGCCGAGCTGCAGACGAGGGAAGAGGTGGCGGATGGTAAGGTGATGCTGGCCGGTATCTCCAATGGTGGTTTGTCGGCGCTGGAAATCGCGCGCCGTAATCCGAGCAACTACTTCGGTGTCATCGCCGTGCCCGCGGTGAGCAGCTCGGCGTTCGAGAATAGAACACTCGATGGATTTCCGGTTTATCTGCGCATAGGTGGCGCTGACGAGCTGGGCTGGATGGATCGTTTTGATGAAACCGTCGCGGTGCTTACCGAGGCGGGTGTTGATCTGGATGCGGCTATACTCGATGGCGCTCCACACATGTTTCGTATGGACTGGGTGTCACTCGATGCCTGGCTCACGCGGGTAACAGCTGCCACTCAGTGGTGAGTGGTATGAAAGGGGGAAAGTATGAAAGGTGAATTTATGCAAAGAGTAACAATAAAGAAATCAATTCTGATGGTTGTCAGTTTTTGTGCAGCACTGGGAGCACTCACTGTGCACGCTCAGCCTAACGCGTCGATTGATCAGTTGTCCTGGATGACCGGCAACTGGGCCGGACAGCTTGGGCCAAACCAGCTGGAAGAGAACTGGATCGCGACCGAAGGCGGTTCGATCGCAGCCATGGTGCGAATGACTGGCGGCGGCAGCACGAGCATGTTCGAAATGATTACGATCGAAGAGTCCAACGGCACGCTGGTATTACACATTCAGCAATGGGACCCGGGCTTCGAGCCACGCACTGACGCTGCACAGGAAATGATCCTCGAAGAGATCACCGCCAATAGCGTGAAATTCCGTGCGGTCTCCGAAGGAGGCATGGCGACTCTGGGTTACAGTCACCCGGATGCCGAGAGCTTTATTATTCATGTCGGTCGACCCGACGGCAGTACGCTGGATATTCCGCTCGCCAAGCGCAGTATCTGGTAGTTTCGCGCGGTAGCGTGGTCAGCGACTGGCAAACAGTTCGTCATAAGTGATGAACTGTTTGCAAGCCTGCAATTGTTCATGCATCTGCTCGCGCAAGCGCAAACTGTCATCGAACGGGTGGATGCCAATTCGAAGCGGCAGGTTTTTCGCGCGCGCACGCCACGCATTCCACTTGTTCCAGTAGCCCAAGCTGAATGCTCGCAAGGCAGTATCAGCTTCATAACCCGTCAGCGGCAGTCGTTTCAGGGTGGTGCTACGACTCTCCACGACACCACTTAGCAGTTCTACCGTTCGAAAGGGCAGCGAGCTCAGATCCCGTACTGGCAGTGCACCGAGCGCCCATGCCGGTGGCACATACAGCGTCGGTGGAGTGAAATCTCGTTGTTCAAACCAGCAGTAGCATTCCTCAATGAGGAGTGTGATCTGCTGCCGTGTCAGGCTCAGGTGTTCCGCTGCCATTCTCGACAGGAACAGACTATGCAGCTTGTGATACAGACTGCGTGGCGGTTTGGCGAGGTGGTTCCAGCCATGCCCGGCGAGATGAATTCCTGCATCTTGCCACTCGCGCAATTGTTGCAGATCCCTCTCAGTCCACTCTTTGCCCGGTACAACGAGCAAGGTAAGTTTGTCGACTCTGTGTGAACGAAGTTGGCTGATTAAATCTCTTACCTGCGGCAAGGTTTCAGGCATCGTGTCGTGGATCGACACCAGACCAGTGAGCGCGTTGGAATCAGTTGCTGACATGGATATCGGTGAATAAATTGAGCCAACCCGTTAGTGCATCGTCGTGAGCTGACAAGGCAGCTTGCCAGGCGGTTTCTGCTTTCTTCGTACGCAAGCGCGCATCAAGATCGATGATTCTGGAAATCGCATCTGCCGGTGTTTCACCATCCTGAAACTGGAAGAGCCCTTTCGCCAGCGATTCCCAGCTTAAAATCCCGCAGTGGCTCGAAACCAATACCAATCGCCTGCGCGCCATCGCTTCCAGCGCAATGGTTCCAAATGCTTCGAGATGGGAAGGCAGCAGGAGCATGTCGTGCTGGTCGATCACTTTGACGATGTCTTCGCGCGGCAGGTGCCCCAGCAGAGTGACGTTCTCGAGCTGTTTGCTGCGACTCTCCAGCTCTTCACGCAAGGGGCCGTCGCCTGCTATCGAATAGCGTAGTCCGGGGAGGCGCTCGGCGCATTCCAGTAGTGCCTCCACGTTTTTCTCTGGTGCCAATCTCCCTGCGTAGAGCACAGATTGCAGCTGCTCTGGCGCTTGCGGTACTGGCTCGGAGAGGTACAATGTATCCAGCGGTGTGCCCATGAGTAATACAGGTGTGGAGGAGAGTGCCGTGGCGCTCTCGATCATGCTCTGACTGTTGACGACAACCCGTTCAGAATATTTGAACAAGAGTCGGTTCTGAAACTCCATAAAACTGCGAGTCACAGTGCCGAGGACTTTGCCCCAGTACATGCGGCACAGGTCTTCGATCAGCGTGTGAAAGCCGGAGACAAGCGGGATCTTCAGGCGCCGCGCCGCATACAAGGCGAACAATCCGAACGGCCCGTTGGTAGCCGCGACGATGATGTCCGGCGCTTGTTCCTGGAGCTCTGCATAGAGTCCAGCGGCGGAAGGGAAAATGATTTTTTGTGTCGCGTCGCCAGGCAGCGGCACCGCGAAGCGGGAATAATGCTCACCATCTTCCGGGTTTGGTGTG
>JASBUV010000089.1 GCA_030147705.1 Gammaproteobacteria bacterium | reverse complement strand
GCGAAGAAGGCGCTCCGCGTTACCGGGCTGGCCATTGTTCAGAAAATGAATAGCTTGAGAAAGAGCTTGTTCCAGAGTGGCCATTGTCGCGGTGGGCGTGTTAGCTGCTTCTTGTTATAGGGGGTGCTTGCCAAGAGTCTTGTGAATAGGGCAGTCATCGCTACCAAACTATTCATAAGCCCAAAACTTTAGTCACGTGTCTTACCTTGCATTAGTTTGGGGTCTAAATCAATTCCGATATCAATTGTGCTGCTTCAGTATTCGGGAGCGTTGTTGCAAGGCGAAAACTGAGGCATTAAAGAAGAGGCATTAAAAAAAGACATTAAAAAAGCCCGCCCTCTGTAGAGAGGGCGGGCTTTGTTGGTTTTACTTTTCAGGTCAATCCGTGACTTAGAAATCGTAAACCAGTCGGCCGTAAATGATGCGGCCACGTGGATCTTGCATGCCGCCGATAACGCCAGCAAATTCCGGAGAACGCTGCGCTTCACGGTCGAACAGGTTACGAGAACCCAGTGTGAAAGCCATCTCTCCGTCCCACACATTCAGGCCACGATAGGTGTATGACAGGTCCATATCGGTCCATGCCAGAACGCCTGTGTCGCGGATTCCGGCAGGACGATAAGTGCCGCCGAAGAAGTCCATGTGGGTATACAGAGGGCCATCGTAGTTCAGGTCATCCACATAGTGAACGGTAGAACTGACGTTGTGGTTGCCCAGGCTCCAACCGATACGCAGATTCGCTTTCAGCTTCGGAAGCTCTGGCGCTGCACTGCTGCTATCGTTGTATTTACCGGCGCCGTCAACAATGGGTTGGGTTGGATCGGATTGATACAGGAACTCATCAATATAAGTTGCCTGCAGTCCGAAGCGCAGATCACCCATGTCGCCGAGGCTCAGTGAGTAGTTACCCTGAATGTCGTAAGCAGTAACTTTCACAGTCTCAGCATTCTTGGTGCTGGTGTTGTTGACCTGCAAGATGGTGTAGATGTCATTCGGGTCGCGAATGATGTCTTTGTTGGATGCAGGATTGGCAACCCAGTCACGCAGCTGCTGCTCGGTTGGCTGGCTGCCAGTCAGGCCGGTGCCACCGAAACCAGTCGCATCCTTGAATGCCTGGAAGTCCAGCTCCATCAGGTCCTGACCATTGATGTTGATGATTCGATTCTGGAAGTCTGTTTCGTTCCATGTCACAGACAGATCGAAGTCATCGAAAGTCAGGTCAAAGCCAAACTGCTTGGACTCGGACGTCTCGTTGGTCAATCCTGGGTTACCACCGCCACACGCTGTGGTGAAAGCGGAGAATGGACCGAAGCGGTCAGTCACTGTGGACAGGCCACAAGTCACCGGATTCAGCAATTGCTCCAGGCTTGGTGCGATGAACGCATCACCCTTCGTCGCACGGAGAGTCAGCCAATCAGTCGGCGCATAAGTCAGACCGAATTTCGGATCTGTAGACTCCTGGCCGGTTGAGAACTCTTCGCGACGAACCGCGATAGTGGCTTCCAGATTGGAAAGAATAGGCGCTGCAACTTCGAGGAAGTACGCATCAACTTCCCGGTTACCGGTGGTGATGGTTTCCTGCTCTGTGCCACCAATCCAGGTGTCACCCGCCAATTCCACGTGTGATGGAGTATTGGTGTAGGAATCATCGCGCCACTGATAACCAACAGCTGCACCGATTGGTCCGCCTGGCAGCTCGAAGCCGCCCAGTGGAACTTCACCGTTCAGCACGATATCAACAGTTCCCAGAGTATCGAGTACATACTCGTTGTCACGGGCAGCAATCGCGTTCATGACGTGGATGCTGTTGTTGTCAGCAGGGTTGGTGACGAAGAAGGGGTTGTAACAAGCATCGCGATCGCGTGCCACGTCACAGTTTACACCCTGGATCATCGCAGCAATGTCGTAGTTCTGGTTGGATACAAAACGCTGACGTCGCTCGTTGTAGGTATAGGCCGCCATACCTTCCCAGCCCTCCAGGAATGGGACTGTGAAATCAGCCTGGAAACTGTAACGGGAGATGTGGTCGATGTTTTCCGCGAGATTGTCGCGGTCTGGTGAGTGACCAACCGAGGCAGTGTGCGTCTTGTTGATCGGACGCAGGGTGCGTGCCTGAACATCTTCGTGCAGCGGGATACCGTTGTCGGTAATACCGGAGACCAGGTAGTCATCCCAGCCATCGTTATTCAGGTCAACGCCCGGATTACGATCAGGGATGCCATTGCCATCGGCATCGACACCGTACAGCTGGTTACCGTTGGAGTCGGTTGCCCAGAAGGGGTTGCCAGGAATCTCACCGCGGATGGCAGGAAGTTCGCCAATGCGCGAGTTACCAGGGTTAGAGGTAGATGTATAAGTCAGCTCTGTCAGCTTGGTGCGCAGGCCCTGGAAGCTCAGTGTCAGATCGTCGCTGAAATCCCATGTGGCGTTCATGAACAGCTTGGTATCTTCTTCTGGCTCGAAGTAAGAGCGGTTGTCACCGAAGTCGAAGTAGCAGTTGGAGCCCAGTCGCATACCGAAGGGGTTGTTGGCAACGTCGACCTGATAATCAGTACGCTGTGAAGCAGGCGCACAGTTCGGGTCAGTAGCTGAGCTACGGCTGCCTGTGTATTGGCCATTCTCATCGCGGTCCGGTACATACCAGTTACCCGGTGCGTTGGATGAGAAAACCAGACCGGAATTGGCCAGTATATTACGCTCGTCCCAGCCGAGACGGGATTGCTGGCGGAACTGACCCGCTACAACAACATCGAGGTCGCCGATCTCGCCGCCCCACATTGCCTGAATAGAGTGGTGATCCCAGTCGCCACGGCTATCGCCTTCGGCGAAGGTTTCGACTTTCAGGCCGTCGTAGGATTTGTAAGGTACGAAGTTGACCACACCGGCCACCGCCTCGTTACCGTAGAGTGCTGCAGCACCGTCAGCAACGATATCCAGACGCTGGATTGCGATAGTGGGGATCAGGCCGTTAACGTTCTCGTTCACCAGGCGCTTGCCATCCAGCAGGGTCAGCGTGGAGCTGGCGCCCAGACCGCGAAGGTCGATGCTGGTGGTACGCGAATCCTGGCCTTGAATCGTGTTGGTAATCGCTGAGGCAGAACCATTGACGAATGAGAGTTGCTGAACAACCTCACCGAGGTTCAGTGTACCTTCCGCTTCCAGATCTTCCGCAGTGAGCTGGGTGGTCTGGGATGCCTGGGTAAAGCCTTCACTGCGGCGGATAAACGAACCCGTTACAACGAGCTCTTCGATCTCAATGTCGTCCTGAGCTACAGAGACGCCTGAGAGCGGCAGCAACGACATAGAGATTGCCGTGCATAGCAGACTTCGTTTATGGGGAATTCTGAACTGCATATGTTCTCTCCAATTTTGGTTTTATATAAGAAGCTTCTTTTTATGCGAATTTCCCCGTCGCAACGTGTGGGTTACAGGAAAATCCGTCTCGGGAGCATAGTCTGTTACAAGTTGTCACACAAGCTAAAAAGGTTCTTTTTCGAAGGGAATATTATTTGTGCACGAAATATGTGCAGTTTGAAGCAAAATAGTCTGTAAACCGCATAAATAGCGGCTTTTATTAGAACGAGCGCTCTATGAAATGTCATGAAACTCGTTATATTCATTCGGTTGATAAGCAAATTTCTTATGGTTCAAATGAAATCTTGGGGAGCGTTATCGCCGCATTTGTGGAGCGAAATCGGAGGTGTGGAGAAAAATCGGAGGTTTTGCCGCACATAACACTGCTCTCTGGTCGATTTGGGGCGGCGCTGATTTGCTTGCTTAAGGCGACGGAGCGCAGACAGGCCACGCCCCGGATTCGCTTGACAAGGTCAGAGGGAGAGTCCATTTTGCTGCCTCATCAGATCGTAACTCCCACGCCCCGCAGTCAGGTTTCTGAAGGGTAATAAATCACTCTCAGGACCAGTTGAAAGTGTGGTGTGGATAAACGGTCAGGGGGATGGTGCGGCCAGGTACTCGTAACTTTCAATGCCGCGTCAGGAAGTCACAAAAGCAAGTCACAAAAGATAGTTATCAAGCTGAAGTTTTTGCAGAGGTGAATAATGAGAAAAAATGCTGAATTCAGAGCCCGGTTGTTGTTGGGCGCAGGACTGGCCGGGGTAGTTATTTCGCTCTTTTCCGGTTCCGCGCTAGCCCAGCGTGGTGCACTTCAACCTGCCGCGCATGCGGGACAGCAACCCATAAACCACTTACCCAATCCCTATGAGACGCAGCGCAATTTCGGGACATTGCCTGATGGGCGAAACTGGGGCTCGGTGAGCGCGGTCAACATCGACATCGATGGCGTTCACGTGTGGGCAGGCGATCGCTGCGGTACCAACTCCTGTGCAACCTCTGACGTGGATCCCATGGTGAAGCTGGATCCCAGCGGCCGCGTAGTCGCTTCATTTGGCGCGGGCCAGATCATTTGGCCGCACGGTATGGATGTCGATTCAGAAGGTAATATCTGGGTTGCCGATGCGCGATTGGCCAATGAACGTGAGCTGGAAGAAAACCCGGCCGCCAGAAATCACGGTTCCGCAGTGCTGAAATTCAGCCCGGAAGGAGAGCTGTTACTGACCATCGGCACGCCTGGTGTCATGGGTGATCCACCCAATGCCTTGACTGAGCCGAACGACGTGCTGGTCGCACCGAACGGTCGTATTTTTATCGCTGAGACACACACAGCCCAGTTTCAGGAAGAGCCAGGCCCAACAGCCAAGAGTCGTATCACCATGTGGGAGCCTGATGGCACCTATATCGGGTCATTCGGCGAATGGGGTTTCGAAGACGGGCAATTCCGTTCACCTCATTCTCTGGCGATGGATTCACAGGGACGACTCTTTGTTGCCGATCGTGGCAACAATCGCATCCAGATTTTCACGCAGGACGGTGAGCACCTCGATACCTGGTATCAGTTCAGCCGCATTAGCGGACTCTTCATCGATCGCAGCAATGACATGCTCTATGCCATCGATTCGGAGTCCGATCCCAACTACAACCCGGGCGGATGGCGTAAAGGCCTGCGTGTCGGTAGTGCACGTACAGGAGAGGTCTACTACTTTGTCCCTGAGCACGTGTCCGAGCGTGCCTCAGGCATGGGTGGCACCGGCTCCATGGGTGAAGGCGTTACAGTGGATGCCGCCGGTAATGTGTATGCGGGCGAAGTCGGCCCCATACAGGGTATGACACGATTCGTGCCACGCCTTATTCCCTGATAATATTTGCTTCAAAGAACGGCGCGGCCTTCTGGTTGCGCCGTTTTCTTGAGTTAAGACTCAATTCCATTTTCCGCAGTATTTCAAAGCAGTTTCAGTCACAACCGGAGTCCGAGCTCCAAGAGAAATTCCCCGTCATGACCGCAGTATCAGTTGCTTCCGTGCAAAATCGTTCAGTGCCAGCACGCACAGTTTCAAGTCTCGTCCTCTTCACCTGTCTGCTTCTCAATGCGCCATCAACACATGCGCAAACCGTGGTGCAGGTAGAAACCAATCTCGGAGAGTTTTTTCTGCAGCTCTTTGACGATGTTGCGCCAGAGACAGTGCGCAATTTTATCAACTATGTCATTACCGACCGCTACGATGACAGCATCGTACATCGGGCAGAGCAGGGATTCGTGATTCAGGGTGGCCAGCTCAAAGTCGAAGAAGGGTCTACCTCTATTGATGCCATTCGCGTCGGGCCTACGATTCAGAACGAGTTTTCAGTGTCCAACACGCGTGGCACGATTGCGATGGCCAGAGTTGGAGGGCAGGTCAATAGCGCTACCAGTCAGTGGTTTATCAATCTCGCTGATAATACTGGCCTGGATACGGTGGACGAAGGGTTCACCGTATTTGGCAAGGTAATCGGGACCGGAATGACCGTGGTGGACGCCATCGCGGCATTGCAGCGGGTATCAATCTCGGGGCTTCCATTTCCACTGCCGGTAACCAATTTCGACGGTGCCAATCTGTTCCGCGAAAATCTGGTGGTCATGGACATGAATATTGTGAGCGGGACTTTTACACCGCCCAATGTCGTGGACTCAGAGAATTCCGACGTCTCCATAAAGGTCAATGGTGGCACCGATGGCATCGCTCAGCTGAGTCTCGATATTATCAGCACGGCTCCTGAGGTCATCATTCAGGTGAAACCTGAAACCATCGTTCCACTCGAAAAAGTCGAGGCAGGATTTTCCGTATTCAGCTCACAACTGGGCCAACTGTTTATTCCGGAACTCTCTGTGGGCGGAGCCATCGCCTACAAGAATTTGCTCTTTAATCTTACCGACGCGGAACAGCTGCAGTTCACGCTGATCTCTGCAGAATAACTTCCACTACGGAGAGTACGAATGATTACCTTGCACCATCTCGAAAACTCACGATCTTTCCGCATACTCTGGCTATTGGAAGAACTCGAACTGGAGTATGAGCTGGTGCATTATCGTCGCGATCCCAAGTCCGGGCAGGCGATGGCAGACTTGAAGGGCCAGCATCCGCTAGGCAAAGCACCTTATTTGATCGATGGCGAGATGGAGGTGGTTGAATCCGGAGCGATTATTGAGTACTTGCTGGATCAGTACGATACTGAATCCCGCCTGCGGCCTGCAGCAGGTTCAGCAGAGCGCGTCCTGTACAATATCTGGTTGCATGCGGCTGAAGGCAGTGTCATGAACCTGCTGACGCTCGCCTTGTTTCTCAATCGAATGGATTCTCAGGCACCCTTTTTTATCAAACCGTTCATCAAGCCTGTGACCCGCGCAGTTCGCGATGCCTATCTGGATCATAATCTGGAGAAAACTCGCGCTGCTATCGAGGCACAGCTTGGCTCGACCACCTGGTTCGCCGGCGAAGCTTTTTCTGCAGCAGATGTGCAAATGGGCTTTGTCATGTTTGCGCTTTCTGGTCGCGGCGGGTTGGGAGACGAGTATCCCGCTTGCCAGCGTTGGCTGAAGCAGATGGAGGCGCGCCCTGCCTATCAGCGGGCGATGCAAAAAAACGGGCCGATGCGTTTGCTCGGATCCTGATCAGTTATCCAGTCCTTTATAAATTTTCTCTTCTTCTGGCAGACGTGCCAGCAGGCTTCTGAGGTTCTCCCGAACTACAGGGTCCTGCTCTATTTCACTCTGCTTGTGCAAATAGATCCGGATCATGAACACTATTGCGCCACTCCGTGGCAGGCGACGCAGCGTCTGTCTTTCCACTCGCCAATACCTTGGTTCTGTCAGGTCACGCGGCTGCAGCTTGTCACGCCAATATAATTCATTGCCATATTGCAGTGACCAATTGAAGCGCAACAGGGGTTTACTGGGGCTCATGGCCTTGAACAGTGAGTTTACCCGCCGGCTCAACAATGCTTCGTAGCCGGGCACTGGCTGGTGAATGACATCCATGCTGCGCCCGAGCTTGTCAGCCGGATGCCAGTTGGAGGGCGAACAGACACTGGCTGCTGTCAGTCGATACTCACCGTCGATTTCCTGTAACAGGCAAATATCTTCCTGAACCCAGAGCGAAGCCTGCCACAGATTGCGTGCCGATAAAGGTAAATCCAGCTCCGCCTGCAATTGCCGCAAGTAGTCAGAGTCAGCGTTGTAAAGCCGGGGGTAGTGCGTCAAGAGATGTGCTTTAAGCATGTCGATGAATTCGGTGACTGCAGGCCCAGATCCCGGAAGCTCACCGTAGACTGAATCAGGGCGGAGTTGAAACTGCTCAGTCTTGTGGCTGTGGAATTGTTTGAAGTCTGAGTCGACATCTATCCAGTGCGCCGGGTCGAGTTGATTCAAGCCCAGACGGGCGACTCGCTGCTGCTCGTGATCAGGGAGGTAAGCTGGAGGAACTGTGGTGGAGAGGCGCATATCAGGATTCGATTGGCAGCGTTGCGGCCGCATGACTGTGCTCAATGGGTAGTAGCAGGCAGGTTTGCATGCCACGTTCCGGGTGATTATTCCACTCAACTGAGCAGTTGATGGCTGCAGCGCGTTCTTTAATGTGTCTTAAGCCATTTCCCATTGCGGCTTCCGATTGCATGCCGATGCCGTTGTCCACAAAACAGAGTTGCCAGCTATTCTCTGACACTGCTACCTGAATGCTGATGTGGGTAGCTTGCGCGTGGCGGATCACGTTGCTGACAATTTCCCGGCAAATACGGTTGAGATTGTATACTTGCTCCGATTCGAGGATCAGTGCGGGCAGCTCATCAGCCTGCAACCAATCAACCTGATGTCCAGTGCCTTCCAGTCTTAATTTGCTCTCTTCTCGCAATGCGGCGAGAAACTCGGCGAGATTCTGCTGTGGGCTGTTCGCTCTGGATACTGCCTCTCTCAAGCTGCGCAGTGCAGTACGTGCCAGCTCTCCCAGTTTATGATCTCTGCCTGCGTGGACAATTGACAGGAGTTTGGACCCCACATCGTCGTGCAGGTCACGATAGATTTTTACGCGTTCTTCCTCTGCTGCCCGACTGAGTTCCAGTGCGCGTTGTTCAGCGAATGACGCTTCTATCATCTTCCTGCTAGCTTCGACTTTGCGTTCCAGTGTGCGATTCAGCTCTTCTGCAGTATTTAGTGCCGAGACAAAACGATTCAGCAAACCAATCGTGAAGACCAGCAGCAGGAGTGGGAACGCAAACTGACTGAGATACATTGCGGATTCCCAGTCCTCCATGTCACCGGTCATGATAAGTAGCCAGTCATGCACGGCCAGTGTGAACTGGATAATAACGGTGATGCCGATGATGACTGACAGCATGTCGCGATCACGCACAGCGCGAACACCGATTCGGGCCAAGAGCGTCAGCATGAACAAATTGCCGATGCCATGCACTGTATAGGCGCCCATCCACCAGACAGTCACCGGTGCAAAGATGTGCCAGAGCACTGCGAGCGTAGTCCAGCACAGTAGCGCTCTCTCTGAACGAGGGCTGGGCATTCTGGCGAACCGTGTCAAAAACAGGAACATGAACAGGATGAACAGGTCGATGGCGATGTGCACCAATGGGAGCCAGTAACGGTACTCAATCAGGTTGTAGTACACGACCATGTGGGTTTGCAGAACGAGCCATGAAACTGTCAGGGCAGAGAACAGCAAATACACGGGATCATGCCTGCGCATAATCCACAGAGACATGGCAAGCAGCGTGACAAGAATGCCTGATGCCTGTAGCCACTCATTCACCCTGATCTGTCGAAAACTCCGAACTTCGTAGAGCTCTTGTAATTGCTCCTGCGGGCCAAACAGCATAGGTCCGAAAGTGCCGCCAAAATAGCTTCCGACAAAACGGACGTGCACTTCGTTCCCGGTGTCCTGCCAATTGGCATTTTGAATATCCACGATCCGTGGGTGATTCCAGGCAACGGTTTGCCTGTTCGGGCGATAGCTGTCTCCACCAATTCGCTGCCCATTGAAATACACATCGATTGACAGGTTATAGCGATAGAAATAGAGGCTGTGGGGGATATTGTCCGCAGGTTTGTCGAGCTTGAAGCGCAGCCAGAGAACGCGATCGATATGCTCTTCATCGCCGAACCGGGTAACAAGCGGCAAATCCATTGTTTCCCATTCAGCGTCATCCGAAGGAGGGGACAGAGACTCACTCTCGAACCCTTCAACTTGCAGTATCAAACGTGCGCTTTCCGCGTCGGTCTGTGCGAGTGCTGACGAGCCAAGCAGGCAGGCTGCTGCTATCAGCAAGCAACTGATTAATTGCGGGGGTCGCCATTGTTCAGGAAAAGCAAGCGCGGGAATTCGGAAACTGAGAGGCAAGAAATTCATGACTGGCAGTGTGCGTCACGGCTGAAGGGCGGTCCAATCCCCCGTAAAGGGGGTATACTTTGGCAAGCGCCCACTTTATGTTGAATGCCTACAAAGCTCAAGAATTCCCCTTCTGCAAATGTTTGAAACCGGCACCGCCCTTGTTGTTGAAGACAACCCTGAGACACGCTCCTGGTTGGAGAGCTGTGTTGCCAAGGCGTTCCCGAAACTTGATTGTCGTTCTGTGGGCTCGCTTGCGGAAGCACATCAGGTACTCAAAGGTGTATCGGTCGATCTGGCATTGCTCGATCTCGGGCTTCCCGATGGCAGCGGGCTGGAATTGATCAAAGTCTTGTGCGCGCAAAACAAGGACTGCCACGTAATTGTGGCAACCATCTATGACGACGATGCCAATTTGCTGACCGCTCTGCGATCTGGAGCGCGCGGTTATATTCTCAAGGATCAGGACCTCGATAAAATCGTTGGCTACCTGCAGGGTATCAAGGCCAAGCAGCCAGCTTTGTCCGCAGCCTCTTCCCAGCGGCTGATTGACCATTTCAATAGCAAGGGAAATCAGTTGCAGGAACATCAACTCACGCCTCGGGAGTTGGATGTCACCTGTCTGGTAGCGAAGGGTTACAGCGTTGAAGAAGCTGCAAGTATGTTGCAACTCGCGCCTGATACTGTGAAGGGCTATGTGAAAAGCATCTACAGCAAGCTTGGTGTTAGCAACCGCTCTGAACTGACGCTTGCCGCCGTCAATCTGGGACTTATCGAATCCTGAGTGAGCCTTGGCGACTCATGTAGTCCCCAAAATGGCTGACACCCCATTCGGGGGATGTTCACCTGCCGACCTACTGAATACCATGGAGTTCCGATTGTCAGCGCGCACTGCTTGCGTTGGCCACACGACGACTGTTATTCCCATGGAGAAAAACTAATGGTTCACCGATTGCATGTCTTGCTGGGGCTCGTCGCGCTCCTGTTCGCAACCAGCGCCTCCGCGCAGAATACTGCTGCGACGGTTCCGGATTCGTTTCTGGGTACCTACACAGCAACCTATGAGCTCATCAACAACGGTGGTCCATTCTCACAAGGTGAAGAGGTCACGTTTGTTTTGGGGGCCAACAATACGCTGTGTATCAATGGCCTGACGCTGACTGATCCGGTCCACATTAACGGAAATATCATAGAAGGAGTCTGGACGGACTCTTCGACCAACGTGTCTTACGCCATCTCCAATTTCACCAGCACGTTCAATGAAGTGAACATCTCAGGCCCGAATTTCTCTCCGTTCTATGGGCAATTGAGTGCTAGCAAGACCAGCGACAGCACCAGCTGCTCGGGCGGATCGACAACCACGACCCCGGAAATCACCGCTGAGATGACCACCATCTTCGAGTTGGCTGAGTCTCGTCTGGGCCAGTTATTCCCCGCAGGCGCAGTCACCCAGACTCTCGATCAGTATGTGTACCGCTATTATCAGTCCACCGGTATCTACCTCGCCTTTGCTGATGGCAATGTATTGCTGCTTGGCGGGGAATTTGGCGATGCGATTGTCAATGTCGGGACTATCAGTTTTGTCACTTCGGAATTGCAGAAGCTGCCTGCAGTCGGCGGCGGAAGCGTTGAAACCTGGAACCTGAATATTTCCGGAAGTTTCAATACGCCGTTTATTCAGAATCTCACTTTCGGCGGTATTAACGTGGCTGGAGT
>JASBUV010000083.1 GCA_030147705.1 Gammaproteobacteria bacterium | reverse complement strand
AATATCGTCCATGTTGACTACGCCACCAGCCAGTATCGTGTCCAGGGCGTCCTTCAGGTACCACTCGTCAGCGTTGTTGCGCTGTGTTTCATAGCCAAGCTGGTCGTTGATGGGACCGCGGAAAAGGACTTCCCGGGTTTTCGGATCAACGACAAAGACTTCGGCGGTACGCTCTACACCGAGCGCTTTGGCGAGTTTCTGTCCTTCGTCTTTGAGGATCGGAAAGTCGATGCCAAATTCCTCAGCCTCTCTGGCGATGCGAGGGATATTGTCCTGGATATTGGCGTTGAACATGACAAAGCCAATGTTCTTGTCGCTGTATTCGTCGCGCACTTCACGATAATTCGGCAAAGCGATACGCGCAATTGGGCAGCCAACTCCCTGTACGTAGAATGCGACATAGTCGTATTTCTGGTATTCGTCCAGCGTGTGCTGAGCCCCGAGATGATCGCTGAGGTCGAATTCCGGGATTGAGCGCAGCCATTCGTCAGCCTGAATACTGGCGGCACTCGCCAGCAGAGCTACAGAACAGATAAGTTTGATCAACTGCTTCATCCTTTACTCCTGTTTCGATCACGCAGTGATTGATGACTGGTCTGAACTGACAGACCATTTAACGACGCGTAGTCTAGCAAGTATCGCTGCCGGAATCATGGGCATCCCGATACACTGTGCTGCACTCACGTCGAATTGCTCGATATTTTGATAACTGCTTATTTCAGGGAAATAATCTAACTATTTCAATGAGATACATCTCTTCACGATCAGCTGTCGAGCAGCAAATAATCAGTAACTAAACCATAAGCGCCCATTTCACGGTTGATTCCAGCATTGCAGAGAGTCTACCGCGACATCGGTACAGGCGGGAATGCGACAAATCGTCGCGTGATCTGGATCATCGAAAACTCGGTAGTAAAAGCGTATAGTTCAGCCTCTGTTATTTCTCTACTGCTTCGTGCCAAGCAAAGGTTTGCATGTCCTCCAGAATCGCCCATCACTACTGTAATCTGGTCTTCAATCGTCCCTGGCTCGTCATCCTGGCGCTACTTGTTCTGGTCGCCTTCTTCGGGTGGCAGGCACAAAACTTCCGTCTGGATGCCTCCGCAGACTCTCTTCTTCTGGAGAATGATCCCGATCTCGAATTTTCGCGGGAAGTGAATCAGCGCTACGGCGTGCGTGATTCCGTCATCGTTGCCTATACGCCACAGGGTGAGCTGTTCGATCGTTCAACTCTGGAGCGTATGAATGCACTGCGCGAAGAGCTGCTGGCAATCGAGAGAGTGGCTTCCGTAGACAGTATTCTCAATGTGCCCATATTCGGTGATACGCCCCTTACCGGCATTTCCGAGGACTACCTGACCTTGATGGACGAGGAGCAAGACCTCGCTGCGGCCCGAGAGGAGATAATCAACAGTCCGGTATTCAGTAACGCTCTGCTCAGTCCTGATGGCCAGACGGCCGGATTACTGGTGAGTTTTGAAATCGATGAGCGCGCGCGCGCGTTAATCAATCGGCGCACAGAATTGCGTAACCTGGAGCTGGCCGGCCAACTCGATGCAGAGCAGATGAACGAGTTGCTTGCGGTCGAAGCTGAGTACGATGCCTATAGTGTCGTCGCGGCTGATCGTCAGCACGAGATGATCGGCGAGATCCGCGACACGCTCGAGAGATATCGCGATCAGGCCCAAATCTATCTCGGCGGTGCGCCGATGATTGCCGACGACCTGGTGACATTCGTTGAGAATGATCTCAGTAATTTCAGCCTGGCAGTACTGGTGCTGATTATTGGCGCGCTCGGAATCATTTTCCGCAAAGTGCGCTACGTCGTCCTGCCGCTTGCATGCTGCGCAGTTGCCGGAACGATCATGGTCGGCATACTCGGCTTAATGGACTGGCGGGTAACCGTAGTTTCATCCAATTTCATTTCGCTACTGCTCATCATCACGATTTCACTCACAGTACATCTCACTGTGCGCTATCGTGAATTGCGTGCGACCCGACACTTTTCAGATCACGACAAGCTGTTGCGTCACGCTGTGCTCAGTATGTTTCGCCCCTGTCTCTACACGGCACTGACGACAGCAGTCGCCTTTGGCTCTCTGATCGTCAGTGGCATCTTGCCGATCATCAATTTCGGCTGGATGATGATGATGGGCGTGGCAACCGCACTGCTGGTGGCCTTCACGCTTTTCCCGGCGATCATGAGTTTGTTGCCGGCAGATACAACGCAGTTGTCAGCTAACCTGAAACTGAACCTGACTTCTGCTCTGGCAAGCCTGACAGATCATCTCAAGGGGAGAGTGCTGTGGTTATACGCGCTTATTACCCTGATCAGCGTCGTAGGCTTGACCCAGCTGCGTGTTGAAAACAGTTTTATCGATTACTTTCGTCAGAGCACTGAGATCTATCAGGGCATGACACTGTTTGACGAAAAACTCGGAGGCACGCTGTCTTTTGATGTCATCGTCAACTTGCCGGATCAGGAAGCAGCAGCCGACGAATTCGACGACGGCTTCAGTGATGACTTCGGCGGCTTCGACGATGCCTTCGGAGACGATGGTTTCGGAGACGATCCGTTCGCTGCAGATGCGTCTCAGGATGACGCGTACTGGTTCACAGCACCCAAGATGCAGCAGATCAAGGCGATTCACGATTATCTGGATAACGACCCGCAAACCGGCAAGGTGCTCTCATTCGGCGCGATTGTAAGACTTGCGGAGCAGCTCAATGGCAATGCACCGGTTGATGGTGTGCTCTGGGCCTTGCTCTACAGCCGTATTCCGGAAACCTTGAAAGACACCGTGCTTAATCCTTTCGTGTCTATCGATGAAAATCAGCTGCGCTTCAATGTGCGCGTTATCGAGTCGGCCGACAATCTTAATCGCAACGAACTCTTGGCACGGATCGAAAGCGGCATTGAGCAGGAATTCGGGTTTGCCGATGAGGACGTGCGTCTCACTGGCATACTGGTGATGTATAACAATGTGCTGCAGAGCCTGTTCCAGTCTCAGATTCTGACACTGGGGGTGGTGATGTTTGCCATCATGCTGATGTTTCTGGCGCTATTCCGATCCCTGAGCATCGCGTTGATCTGTATCATCCCGAATGCTATCGCGGCTGGGTTCGTGTTGGGCATTATGGGTTGGGCCGATCGGCCACTGGACATTATGACGATCACCATCGCCGCCATCTCGGTCGGCATCGGAGTGGATAACACGATCCACTATATGCATCGTTTCCGGCGGGAATTTCCACGCTTCGGAGACTACCGCAAGACGATGTTTTTCTGTCACAACAGTATCGGTCGTGCGATGTATTTTACTTCCATGACAATCGTGGCTGGGTTTTCGATTCTGGCCCTTTCCAATTTCATTCCCACGATTGTATTTGGCTTGTTGACCAGCCTTGCCATGTTGGTTGCGCTAACGGGTTCGCTGACTCTGCTGCCCAGACTGCTTATTACCTTCAAGCCGCTAGGTCCGGATAGCACGGATTCACAGAGACAGGCTGAGGATTGAAACCCCAAATAAATCTGTTTAATCTGCTTGCCTGTTTGTTGCAAGCAGGCAGCGTGATAGATCGGAAAAATGACAGATCAGCTTCTGGCTGGCACAAAAATTAATAATTACAAAGCGGGTACAAGCCGACAGAGACTGAATTTGACTCGATGCGAACGCATCTCAAGCGCTTGGTTTCGTCAGAACCACAGATAGGCAGCACTGGCGAACAAACAGCATAAGGGATTTGTCTGCGCAGTTAACTCCAGAGGTACTTGCTTTGAATGCTAACGAGATTGCTTATAGAAAACTGGGGCCAGTTTTGTGGCTCTGTTTGTTTCTCGTTAATTGTGGCACCGAGAATGATGCGGAACCAGGCGATCTGTCAGCAGTGGACATCTATAGTGCAGATCCCATGGCTCTGGAGCGTGGTCGGGCGCTGTACGTTGGTAGCTGCGCGACTTTCTGCCATGATGTGGAAACCGCAAACGAGGCGGTAGACCTGTTCGATTGTGAGTGGCGGCATGGCTCTTCAGCCGATGAGCTATTTGATGTCATTACCAATGGCATCGCGGATACACGCATGGTCGGATTCGGCGAGAACTTTCCCGAAGGCCGGGAAGACACCTGGCGACTAGTCGCGTATTTGTTAAGTAATCAGTACGGTTGTGCGGAACCGGTTTCCGACCAACCTGTTGAGTGAAGTAATCAATCCTGAATGAGAGAAGAGACAGTAATGGACTCAGACAAGCAAGACAAAAAAAATGCCGGCACATCGGGCTTTATGGACGAGAAGCTCTTCAAGTCGCGGGCCATCACAATTTTTGGTGAGATCAACGACAAGATTGCGCGTTCTGTGACCGAGCGTTTACTGGCACTGGCTACCGAAAGCGACGACCCCATATCGATCTACATCTCTTCTCCCGGCGGCCACGTAGAATCTGGTGACGTCGTGTATGACATGATCAAGTTCATCAAGCCCGAGGTCAAAGTGATCGGCACCGGTTGGGTCGCCAGTGCTGCTACAACGATTTTTCTGGCAGCGGACAAGAAGAACCGATTCGCATTGCCCAATACCCGTTTCCTGATACATCAACCCTCTGGAGGTTCGATGGGCAGGGCCAGTGATATCGCCATTCAGGCACAAGAGATCGTCAAGATGCGGGCCCGTATCAACAAGCTGATTGCTGATGAAACAGGTCAGCCCTTCGAGCGGGTTGCAGAGGATACTGACAAGGATTACTGGATGTCTGTCGATGAAGCGATCGAATACGGGATCGTCGGCAAGGTAGTCAGGAGTATGTCGGAAATCTGATCAGCGTTGCGCGAGCTCCGCTGACTCGCCTAATTGTTCACTTTGCGAAAGATCGCCTGGCGATCTTTCGCCAGTGCACACACCACCATGAACTCAGGCACGCAGGTCGCCGCAATCGCAACCGCTGTTGAGTCGTCCACGAGTTCTGCCTGAACAATACCGCTTACACCTGCATAGACAACGGGAACGCGTAAAATATTGCCCGTTATCTCACCTGCTTCGCTGGTCCATTCGAAACCCAGAGACTCAAGTTGCTCGATGTCTGCATTCGTTCCGGTGACAGTGACCCGAATGCGAAACAGGGTGCCTTCGGCCTGCCATTCGCCATTCCACGCTGGATCGACCGCCTCCTGTGCAGAGAGCGAACTGTGAGTTAACAGCGCCACTAAAAATCCCAATCCTGCCAAGCTTAATCTAGGCAACGCTGATTCCTACGCCAAAGAGTTGGCCGTGAAAAATGAAGATCAACCCGTAGAGGAGCAATCCCGATACCAGTACCAGAACATCCCAGACAAACTTGGGGGATTTGGGTGGGCGCGGTTCTTTGCGCAGGGTAAAAAACTTGAGACCAGCCCACAGTGCGAAGCTGCCGAACAGCAACATGGATGCGAGATCTCCGTTTGCCCAGAGATGTGCAAGCCCCCAGAGGCAAGTGCCGAGCAACATGGGGTGACGCAAGCGAATCCGGAAATGAGACATAGGCAGATTGCCGGCCATTACCAGGATCAGTGCCGGCAACATGAGCAAGTGGCTCAACCAGCGCCATTCAAACAATGGTTCCCAGATCATGACAAAGGGAGCTTGGGCTTTGCCGTAGACGATCAGTATGAGACCAGCCAATGACATCAGGCTGAAAATGATTTTGTAAGTGCTCTCGGAAGCAACTTGTTTGATGAGCGAAGAGCGGAGGCCGAATTCGCGCCACAGATGCGGGAAGAGAAACAATATCAGGCCAGTGCTGAGCAGGAGCATCGTCCGCCTCTGATTAGTAAGTGTCAGTCAGTGAGTCGATAGCTGCAGTGTAGCACGAGAGCGCCAAATGTAAGCCGCCCAGGCTCTGTGAATTTAAGCGCAGAGCACTGGGCGGATGTGACGGGCCAGTGGGAGGCTAAACGCTCGCCACGGGTGTTGAACGCGAGAAGTCGTGATTCTTGATCGGCAGTTCGCGAACGCGCTGACCGGTCAGAATGTAGATGGCGTTGCTCACCGCTGCTGCGATGGGCGGGGTGGCAGGTTCGCCCAGACCGCCCATCTCCTCACCTGATTCGACGATGTGAACATCGATCTCCGGCGAATCCGCCATGCGCACCATCTCATAGTCGGGAAAGTTATTCTGTGCGACCCGACCATCTGCGATCGTAATCTCACCATACAGTGCTGCGGTCAGCCCGAAGATAATGCCACTCTCGACTTGTGATGCGGCGGTATCAGGATTGACTGACCAGCCACAATCGATCGCGCAGGTGACCTTGTGGACCACGGGACGATTGTTGGCATCCATGGATACTTCGGCGACCTGTGCCACCACGCTGCCGAAGCTCTGCTGAACAGCAATGCCCAGCGCATGGCCTTCGGGCAGGTTTTGTCCGTAGCCTGCGGCGTTGGCAGCAACTTCCAGAACATGCCTGTGACGAGGATGGGCACTCAGTAGCTCGCGTCGCAACTGATAAGGGTTCTTGCCAGAGCGATGCGCGATTTCATCGATAAACGACTCAATGAAAAAGGTCTGCTGAGAATGGTCGACACTGCGCCATGCAGCGATAGGTACGTGCGTCTCCACATCCACTACACGAATCGACTGATTGGCGATGCCGTAAGGAATATGCGCGGCGCCGGCAACCTGAATCGGACCGGTAAAGCGACTGTGCCACGCGGTGACATTGCCATTTGCATCCAGGCCAGCCTTGAAGTTGTTGGCGACTGCAGGGCGGTAGTAGTCCTGCTGCATGTCATCTTCGCGACTGAAAACGGTTTTCACCGGGACATCGAACTCTTTGGCAATCTGGGTCGCGTGGTCGATCATGTTCCAGTTGAACGGCAGTCTTCGGCCGAAGCCGCCGCCGAGGTAGACATGATGGAAGTTCACATCGTCGATGGAGACGCCTGCCTGGGAGGCAACGCGTCCCTTGATGCCGAGCGCGTCCTGGGTGCTAGTCCACAGATCGACTTTGCCGTCTGGACGACAGTGCACTGTGCAGTTCATTGGTTCCATGGCGGCGTGCGCCAGGTAAGGCACGCGATAGGAGGCTTCGATCACATCGGCAGCGGATGCCAGTGCAGCATCTGTGTCTCCCGATTCGAAATCTTCGCTGCCATTGTCGCTGGACAATTGCGCATCGAAGCTCGACCAGAGATCTGCTGACGACACCGTATCATTTTCGGAACTCTCGAATTGCACATTGACGAGAGCCAATGCCTGCTTGGCGCGCCAGTAGTTGTCGGCAACAACAGCTACTGAGTCTTCCAGCTCGATAACCCGTTGTACGCCCCGCTGGGCCAGCGCCTGCGTCGCGTCGACCGAGACTACTTTAGTGCCGAAGACTGGCGCCAATTTGATCGCGGCGTACAGCATGTCGTCGCTGTGCGCATCAATCCCGTACATTGCCGAGCCGTCTACTTTCGCGGGTATATCGTTGCGCGAGAGCGGCTTGCCCATGATATTGAATTGGGAGTGATCCTTCAGGAACACCTCCGTGGGCGGCTCGAGTTGCGCGGCGACGCTTGCCAGCTCGCCGTAGCTGATGGACCGGCCACTGGCATTATGGTGTACATGGCCCAGTGCGGTAGTCAGCTCTTCTTTGCCAACACCCCATTGTGCAGCTGCAGCCTCGACCAGCATCTGTCTTGCACCCGCGCCGGCAGGGCGCATGGCGAACTCGCCGGTATAACGAACCGAGGAGGAGCCACCAGTAATCTGAAGATTCATCACTTCGGCGATGGTCGTTGCTGAAAAATTTACCAGCCCCATCAGAAAACCCGGCAGCCCGAATTCGCCGGCAAACCCTTTGACCAGTTCGCCATTGGCGTACATATCAGTCGCCGGTGCCTGTTCGATAGATACGTCTTCCCAGGCCACATCCATCTCATCTGCCGCCATCATGGCCAACGAGGTATGGATTCCCTGACCCATTTCGGAGTGGGGTACGTAAATGGTGACCTTGTTATCCGGAAACAGGCGAATAAACGAAGTCAGAAAGCGCTCATCACCCTCAACGAGTTCGCGATTCGCCAGTCGGTGTTTGCTTGGCCTGGTGGCGGAGTAGCCGATCAGCAGACCGCCGCCGGCAACAGCCGCGCCTAACAGGAAGTGACGTCTTTTCATTTTCATGGTCAATCCTCCTTAGGCGTTGGCGAGTGAACGAATGGCTTTGCGCACTCTTGGATAAGAACCGCATCGACAGACATTGGTGATGCCAGCATCGATTTCCGCATCACTCGGATTCGGGTTGCTGGCCAGTAGAGCGGAAACCGCCATAATCATTCCTGACTGGCAGTAACCGCACTGGGGTACCTGGTGATCTATCCAGGCCTGTTGGACCGCTGAGAGATCCGGACCGGCTGGTGACGTATTGCCGAGTGCCTGGGCCAGACCCTCGATGGTGGTGATTTGTCGGCCTTCAACGGCCGCCACTGGCGTTACGCAGCTACGCACCGCATTGCCATCGACTTGTACGGTACAGGCTCCGCATGAGGCTATGCCGCA
>JASBUV010000073.1 GCA_030147705.1 Gammaproteobacteria bacterium | reverse complement strand
CGCTACACGCTGGGCTTCTCTGCAAGCACTACATTCCTGCGTTCTGATCACGGTCTGGACAACATGGTGAACTTCGGAGTCGGTGACGAAATCGAACTGGAAATCCACGTGGAGTTCCAGGACGCCGAATAGCTCTTATTTACCAAGAGTATTGGAAAAAGGCTCAACCATTGGTTGGGCCTTTTTTATGACTGATTCTTGGTTCAGAGCGCGTATTTTAGTTGACTGTGTGGTTCTCTGCCCTCGATCGCGACTGCGGGAAGGCAGGGTTCCCGTCCCGCCGGCTCGGCGCCCATCCTGGGTGCCCTCGCTACAGAAAAAGCCCTGAAAAGCGGTCTTTTTCCTCCACTCGGCGCCGGCCTGATTGGCGGGTCGCAAACCCTGCCTCCCCACATCCGCTTGCTCAGTGATTGCAGGTAATTCGAAGTATTCCTCGGTGCCTGTTTTCATTCCCAGATTGAGTTTCTTTGCGCATCCGCGTCTGTATCATCAATTGAAGGGAAACCAAGCCAACAAATGGCGTAACGCTCATCAGCGCTCGGAGTGTCGGGTAGGAGGGGGTTGTCGACAACAATCAGCTCAGCGCCGAACGGAGAAAAAAGACCGCTTTTCAGGGCTTTTTTAGGAGAGAGGGGACCCGGGACGGGCGCAGAGCGTTGGCGACAACCCCCTCCTGCCCGGCGCGACCACAGTCTCAGGTAGGCACTACTAACAGCGCCACAATCAGGGCCCCGTCCCCAATTTGGTAAATGAGCCACAGTCCTGATTGATGCCAACAACATTGTAAGTTGTAGATAGAACTTCACCTGAATAAGGGGTAATAGCAGCCTCACATTGCCAGCAAAACGAGGTATGATTCGTCTCGGCCAAGAGCCGCACCAGTCCGGGTCCCTAAAAGGGAGCTATGGGCAGATTGTTGAAGTCAGACTATAGGGGGTCACCGACGTGACAACGATAAGTAGAGTTACCGGAATGCTGGCTCTGCTGGCCGCGACGCAGTTCGCCGCCGCTCAGGGAATCCAGCAAACAAAAGGAAATTTCGAGGACAAGTTTCGTCAGCTCGAAGAAGTGTTACCCACACCCAACACCTATCGCAATGCGGCGGGTGCTCCGGGGCATGAATACTGGCAGCAAGAGGTTGACTACAATATTAGCGTCACCCTTGATGAAGATACCCAGTTTCTTACTGCGTCCGAAACCATTACTTATCGCAATAATTCACCTGACACTCTGACCTACCTCTGGTTCCAGCTCGACCAGAACCGCTTCCGCTCTGACTCCATGGCGGTTATGAGTGGAACCTTTAATAGCGCGAGTCCCGATGGGGATGACAATGACCCGGCTCGCATCAGCCTCGGTCAGCTACGCAGTCTCCAGTATTATGAGGATTCGGATCTTGGTCACAAGATCAATGCGGTGGTTGATAGCCGCGAGAACAGTTTGCCTCATACCGTAGTAGGTACGCTGATGCGAGTCGATCTGGCGCAGCCTCTGAGACCGGGCGAAGAGGTCGAGCTGCGTATCGACTTTGCCTACAACATTGTGAACGGCGATATTCTTTTCCCACGTGGTGGGTACGAGCATTTTCCTGACGATGAGCGTGAAGGCGGCAACTACATTTTTGCGCTTTCGCAGTGGTTCCCCAGACTCGTTGCCTATACTGATTATGAAGGCTGGACCAACAAGGAATTTCTTGGCTCGGGCGAGTTTACGCTGGAGTTCGGGGATTACGAAGTCGAGATTACCGTACCTGCAGACCATATCGTGGCAGCGACAGGTGTGCTTGATAATCCAAACCAGGTGCTGACGCGTGAGCAGCGCGACCGTTTGGCCGAAGCGGAGAATGCCAGCCGACCTGTGTTTATTGTGACGCCGGAAGAGGCGCTGGAGAACGAGAGGGAAGGCAGTACGGATACCGCCACCTGGCGTTTTACTGCTGAAAATGTGCGGGATTTCGCCTGGTCGACTTCGCGCAAATTTATCTGGGACGCGCGTGGTCATCAACAGCCTGGTGCTGAGCAGGAAAACGTGCTGGCCATGTCTTTCTATCCGAAGGAAGGTGGCACACTATGGTCCGACTACTCCACAGAAGTTGTTGTACACACTCTCGAAGTCTATAGCCGTTTCTCTTTTGATTATCCCTATCCTACCGCGCAATCAGTGAATGTCGGTTTCGTTGGTGGCATGGAATATCCAATGATCAGCTTTAACGGACCGCGTACTACTTTGCAGGACGATGGCAGCCGAACTTACACGCTGGCAGAAAAGCGGTTCATGATTGGCGTGATCATTCATGAGATAGGTCACTTCTACTATCCCATGATCGTCAATTCTGATGAGCGACAGTGGACATGGATGGACGAAGGCATAAACAGTTATCTGGATGCCGTCGCTGGCAGGGAGTGGGATGCCGAGATTCCCTGGGGAGTTGAACCTCGTTACATCACCGACTACATGGAATCGAGCAATCAGGTACCGGTGATGACACAATCTGATAGTGTGTTGCGTCTTGGGCCGAACGCCTATTCCAAGCCGGCTACAGCTCTGAATATTCTTCGTGAAACTATTATGGGGCGTGAACTCTTTGATTTTGCTTTCAAGGAATATTCGCGCCTGTGGGCGTTCAAGCGTCCAACTCCGGCAGATTTCTTCCGCACGATGGAAGAGGCCTCCGGTATTGATCTTGACTGGTTCTGGCGTGGTTGGTTCTACACCACAGACCATGTCGACATCTCTCTCAATCGTGTTTACGAGATGCGCATAGACACGCACGACCCGGATATTGATTACGCCCGTCAGCGTGAGTTCGAGAAGGCGCTTCCACCGAGTGTTTTTGTGGAAAGAAATCGTCAGGAAGGAAGACAAACCTGGGTAGAGCGTAACCCGGATATCCGCGACTTCTACGACGACAACGATCAATTCACTGTGACGAATGTTGAGCGCAATCGCTACAACAGTTTTCTGGAAGGTCTGGAAGACTGGGAACGTGCCGTGCTCGATCGCGCCGTGCAGGAAGATCTTAACTACTACTTGCTCGAGTTCTCGAATGAAGGCGGTCTCGTCATGCCCATCATTCTGCAGCTTGAATTCACAGATGGCACTACCGAGGAGATGCGAATTCCTGCGGAGATCTGGCGGCGTTCACCGCATGAAGTGAAGAAGCTTGTAGTGGCTGAGAAAGATATTGCCAGCATTGTTGTCGACCCACTGCAGGAAACTGCGGATGTGAATATGGAGAACAACTACTATCCGCGCCGCATCATCCCTTCACGTATCGAGTCCTTCAAGTCTTCGTCCAGTGGAGGTTTGATAAATCGGGACATCATGCAAGACAGCAAAGCCGAATTGCGAACCGATGATGACGAAGACTCTGAACAATAATCGGTCATTCTTCCGGGCAGCAGGCAAACTTTGCCTGCTGCTCGCTTGCTTGCTTGTTCCGATTAGCAGCGGTTTCGCCCATCAACAGAAGACCGCTGTCACTCGGGTGCTGTTCAATGCGAATTCGGGCAATATCGAAGTAATGCATCGCTTCTATGTGCACGACGCAGAGCACGCTGCCAGCGTTATATTCGGTGAACGGCAGACACTGATGGAGTCTGCAGAATCTCGCGAGTTGTTCAGTAACTATGTGAGGAATCGATTCGCGATTCAAGCAACCTTCGAGGATGCATCGGTTCGTGAGCTTGATCTTGAGTATGTCGGTGAAGAAATCGATGGGCAGTTTCTTTGGGTTTACCAGGAGATTCCACAAGGCCAGCCCATTGCTGCGATGACTATCGTCAATCTGGCATTGCGAGATGTGTGGCCTGATCAGGCTAATCTGGTAAACATTGAACGAGACGGAGCCATATTCAGTCTGGAGTTCAGCGGGGGTGATGAAGCGCTGAGCATTGCCTTGTCCGAGCGCTGAAAGCTAATCGGTGGCGTTCGTTAGCTGAATCTATTCGCTTCAGACCAGTACTGGCACAACCTGATTCGCTGTCGAGTCTTCGGCAGAAGATTCTTGCAAATCACCTGCATAGACTACCTGATTACGACCATTTCGTTTCGCTTCATACAGAGCCCTGTCTGCTTCTGCGATCAGCTCATCCCAGCTATTGCCATGAACGGGATAGATGGCGACACCGACGCTGATGGTAAGAGCCAGGTTTTGTCCGTTCACGTCCACGCCGCTTTCTTCGAATTTTCTACGTGCTCTCTCTGCGACTTTGAGCGCAATACTCTTGTCTACATCAGATAACAGGATAACAAATTCTTCGCCGCCATAGCGGCCGATACTATCGTTCTGTCGAACTGTGGGTTTTAAAGTGGAAACGATGTTCTTCAGCACCTGATCACCAACCAGATGACCGTGGTGGTCATTGAACTGTTTGAAAAAATCCACATCAAGCAAGAGCAGGGCGAAGGTTGTGCCGTTGCGGCTGGCGCGGGAGTGTTCCTTGTCGAATGCGTTGATTAGTGCATTACGATTCATGGCACGGGTGAGTGGGTCGACCAGGGCCATTTCCTTCAGCTCACCGTGCTGGCGCTCAATGACCATCCAGATCACACAAAGGGTGACGCTGATCCAGAGAATCGTATTGCCGAGAATATAAATGACTTCGATCAGTGTAGGGTCGAGCACGCCATTCGTAGTACCGACGAGTGCCGCTCCAGTACGGAAAGTATTCAATAGAGCGTAGGCGCAATAAGTAACGACCAAGGCTCTTTGTGCGATTCTGGCATGCTGTAATGGCTGCGCGATAAACAACCAGACTATGCGCCACGTCACCAGGGCAAACAGACCAGTAATAACAGCTCCCCGGAGACGCTCGGGCACGTAGCCCAGCTGCCAGAGCACAGTAACTGTGAAGGCCGTGCAAATTAAACCGATTCCGAAAACGTCCTTGAGTGATTCTCGGCGATATACACGAAAGCTGCGATAGGTCAGCACGATACCAGTGACCAGAATCGTATTGGAGATCAGGATGATGAAGTCTGAATTCCAGATTCCGCGCGCTATTACCAGCGCAGTGCCCAGTGCGATCAATAGCGTCGCCAGGCCCCAATCTTTAACTGAGCGAAATTCCGGGTATTTGCGACCGAACAAATACGTCACCGTGCCTGCTGTTGTAGAAACAAGCACGGATGAAAAATACAGTGATACCGGATCCAACATGACCTATTCAATCCCCCATCTTCGCGGAATCATCGCTGACTGAATCGCATCCAGACGCAGCTGTTGTGTTGACGTACAGGTGTTTTGATATCCGCTGAGTGATGTCCATAGTGAATACGACAGTTCTGTCACATTTCTTTAATGTACGAACCAAAAGTCGAGGCTCACGAAGTGCGCGGGAATAGAGTGCCATGCCAATTCGGCATAGGGCTGATTGCTATGAGATTAGGGGGGGGGTGCCTGCGGAGGAAAGCTAGTGAACTGTTGTGTAGGCGACAGAAACTTCTTCTATCGTTGATCTAAGCTCAGCGTAGCTATAGGGTTTTTTCAGAATCCGCATTTTGGACTCGCCGTTACTGGCTCGATAGTTGGCATCTTGCGACATGGACTCGCCGTAACCTGTGCAAAGTACAGCAGGTAAATCCGGGAAGTGCTTTTCACAGAACTTAACGATCTGAATACCATTTAATTTTGGCATTGAATAGTCGGTTATCACCATGTCCAGATTCGCGTGATAACGCTTGATGTATTCGAATGCAGCGATCGGGTCGGCCATGGCAACGCATTCGTGGCCCAGATTCTGGAGTAGCATTTCGGCAATTTCCAGAACATTCTCCTGATCGTCGATTACCAGCACGCGTAAGCTTGCTGATGAGTATTCGTTCTCGGTCGCAGGCTCATCCTGTTGCACCACTGCCCTGGTCAGCGGTAAATAAACGTCAAACATTGTACCTCGGCCTGGAGTGGACTCGAGCCCAATTGCCCCCTGATGGTCGATGATTATGCTGCGTACAATAGCGAGTCCCATGCCGTTGCCTAGCTCTTTACTGGTATGGAAGGGGTCAAATATCTTCTCCAGCTGATCAGCGGGAATACCCGAACCATTATCGACGATGCTCAATTTCGCATAGTAACCGGGTTTCAATACGCCGTGCATGAACTCCGTCGTTTGTTCGATAAATTTCTCTTCCAGAGAAATGCCTATATCGCCACCTTTCTCACCGAGAGCTTCAATGGCATTGGTGATGATGTTGAGGATTATCTGCTCGACCTGGGTTTTGTCTGCGATGACAGGCATGTCTGCATTGGGAATATTCTGGGTGAGTCTGACTTGTGGTGGCACTCCTGTTTGAAGAAATTCTGCGCACTCTCTGGTTAGCTCCGCCATATCCAGCGCTTTTCTCTCACCTTCTTTTTGTCTGCTGAATGTCAGGATTCGTTGTACGAGCCGTGTTGCCTGATTGGTAGACTTGCCAAGCTTTGTTACGATGCCCTGAAGCTCCGCATCAGACTTGCACTTCTTGTTCAGCATTTCAATCAGGCCGACCATTACCGTCAGGATATTGTTGAAGTCGTGCGCTATTCCTCCTGCCAGAGTGCCTAGCGATTCAAACTTCTGATTCTGACGCACCGATGCTTCGAGTTTCGCATGGTGCTCTTCGCTCATTTTGCGTTGGCTAATGTCCCTGGTTACTCCGACCCAGAGGTGGGGGGATTCATCATTGATAGGATGTGCTGCGAGTTCACACCAAACAGTTGAGCCCGACTTGGTGTAGTGCTCGACTTCAATGAGCTGACTACGCGGATTATCAATATTGCGATAGAAGTTCTGACAGTATTCAGCGGATTCCGGGGTAAAAATCTCATCCAGTTTTCTGGTCTGAATTTCCTCAACTGTAAATCCGGTAAGCTTCTCGATAGAAGGACTGCAATAGCTTAGTTGTCCGGTACGCAAGTCCCATGTCCAGATGACATCAACAGTGTTGGTCGCGAGCAACTTGTACCGTTCCTCGTTATCTCGAGCGATTCTCTCACTCTTGGCAATGCTCTCCCGAGCTTTGCGCGATCGGTCCAGCATAAGACCCATGAAGCAAATCAGTGCGATCAGAAATACCAATACATTGGCGCTAATAATCACGAGCGTGGGATTGGTATCGAACAGCGTTGTTGGTCTGTTGACCAGAGCATAGGGCTCCTGCAGTCGATTCAGATTGAGGTTAAAGCGCTGTACCTGATCCCAGTCGTAAACAATGTCAGAGGCACCCGGAGTGATAAATCGCTCCCATGCGCCTGTCTCCAGATAGTTTTCCAACACATCCACTACAGTTCTCGCATAGCCTTCAGTGCTCGATACTCTTCCACCGGTTAAGCCTCTGCCCATAAACGTGTCGTACATCCCGAAAACAGGAGCAGGAATGTTGTTAAGCATGGACTCGTAGTGTGCAGGCCCGAGAGTAATGAGTTCTCCGCTGCTGCCGGTGTAACTACTCACGGGCAGGGAGAGAATTGCCTCGTTGGGGCCAATGCCCGCGAATTGTTCCTCAAGGCTCTCAGGACTCTCACCGAGATGAAAGACGAAATTCAAACTATCACTGTACAGGGGTTCGATTTGCCGGGCGATCTGCACATAGGTGAGATTGTCTACATTGGTTCCGCTGATTACATGGAGTGTTTCAGTATCGGGACGCAGTGTAAGAATCTGTTCGATAGTCGACTCAATGGCACGGCTTGCTGCCGTCTGAACAATCGCGACATCGGCTCTTCCTGATGCGGCGTCAGAGGTAGCGCGGCTGGGCAATAGCAATACTTTTGGAATATGCTCGTCAACTTCCAGCTCGAGCACCATTTGGCTGGCGGTAGGTGCAATCGCAACAATCATGTTCACGCCCTGGAACTTAACCATCGCTTCCAGAATCGTTTTGATGAGCCGCTGTTCACCTTCGGAATCTGCGCTCGCCATGATAGTGCTTAATCCCAAATACTGAATTGTCACTTCGGCATCTGAATACTGGCCCTGACGAATCGAATTGACGATCCCCGACGTCACAGCAAGATCCCAGGCACCTGCATTCCACGAGCCATTCAGTACCAGAATCTTGGGGTTGTCTTTGATTTCCTGTGCGAACAGTGCACTGCCAGCTGTGCAAAAAACTAGCACAAGCATTAGCCTAAAAAATCGTGGGACGTATTGCCGAAGAACTTTCTCTGCAGGCGCAGAGCCAAGCATTGCCTTGCATACAGAGATACAGGCAGAGACAGGTAAGAGCAGTTTACCCATAAGCACGTGTGTCTATCTTTTTATTATTGTTTTGCATCCTAACCAAATTACTTGTCAGGGCCTAATGTTTTTTAAAATTTCATGACAATTCTGCAGGTTAAGCCACTGATTTGGAGGGGAACGTTCGTTCGATAATGCAGCGACGTGTTCAGCTCTTGGATCTTGTGTGTGATAACACTCACCGATTTCAGTGCTGGAGAATTAGATTCTGAGCCGATCGAGGAAATGTATTTCCCGAGTTCTTGGAAGAGTTGGCGCGCAGTCGTTGCCTGTGCTGCTGCACGATATGTCTGAGATCTCAGGAGTGAAATATCAATAGGGGCCAGCAGTGCTATCACCCGCTAACCAGGTAAGCGCATCTTCCAATTCGTAGAAGATCTCACATGCCAGACCGTTGTCTTTTGCAGTATCAATGCCGGGTGTGTAATTACTCTTCGCTTCAGGGATTTGCAGTACCGCAAGTCGCAACTTCCCCTCATTATGCCGACAGGCGGCATGATAAATTCCTATCGCTGATTCGAAAAAAAGAATTCTGTCGGTTGCGCTGAGTGCGTCCTGCTCCGTCTTTCTCAGGTCAGCTAGCATGTTGAAGTTGCGGTATTGAATGGATGCCTCGAGCGAATCCTTGAAACACTGTAATGAGGTTTGCATGTCATCGATCGCGCCTTCGTGAACTACATGCAAGTAGGATTTGCAATCCAGGATTTTAATTTGCAGAGGCTTACGCACCGAAGACACCGGTTGATTCAGAGACTATGAAACTAAATCAATTCTCAGCAAGCTGCAATAAACAATCAGGATAAACTGACTAAGGTTGGCGACTTTCAAGAAGGAGTCAGGAGTCACACCTACTTAACAGTGAAATTCCAGACGCCGTCCCAGTCTTTTTGTGGTGGATTGCTGCGTAGTTCCTTTATGCGATCGAGCATGAGTTGAGCCGGTCCATCTTCCGGGTTGGCATTCAGGCATGCGTTGAATTGTTGCTCAGCCATATCCCAGTTGGTTTCACGATAATACTTGAGGCCAGACTCATAAGTCTGGAAAAGTTCCAGTAACTGGGGTTCGATGCTGTCAGCGTGAGCAAACAGTTCAAAGATCGTGGTTGATTCGTCTTTCCCAGCGACAGTGACACTGTCGATTTCCCTTACTGCAAATCGGTCTCCGATTTTCGTCCTGGTAAGCTCATTGATCAAAATGCGAGTCCGATACTGTTTGTTCAGACTCTCGAGTCGGGAGGCGATATTGACGGTATCACCCATCACTGTGTAGGACTTAACGTTGTCTGAACCGATGTTGCCGGAAAGAACATCGCCAGTTGCCAGACCGACCCGTACCTGGATATCAGGCAGTCCTTTGCGAAAACCGAGAATCTCGGGCAAGGCTGATTTCAGCTTATTGAGTTGCTCATATTGCGCGAGTGCAGCTTCACAAGCCAGTGCAGCATGGTTGTCTTCTCCCGTGAAGGGTGGGCCCCAGAAAGCCATGATACAGTCGCCCACATACTTATCTATCACGCCGCGCTCCGAAATAATCGGTTCTGACATGATGCTGAAGTAGCGATTAATCAAGCGCACCAATCCCACCGGGGTGAGCAGCTCGGACATGGCGCTGAATCCTTTCACATCCGAGAAGAAGACGGTCATCTCCTGCTTGTTGCCTGCGAAGCCGTTCAATTCTGGCGACTGGGAAAGCAGGGAATCAACTATTCGTGGATCGACATATTTACCGAATAACTCCTTCACCTCGTGATTGAGACGAAGCTCTCTGGCCATGTGATTAAACGTGGTTGCCAGCTGACCCACCTCGTCTTCTGTTCGCGGCTCTACCTCAACATTCAGATTGCCGCGAGTGATCTCTTCCGATTTGCTCTTCAGATCCCGAACCGGGTTAACCAGGCGCGTGGTGATAGTTGCAGAAATTACGATGCCGAGGAAGAACACCACAAAGGTAAGAATGAAGTTCTGCATGTAGATGCCCATGATCATGGTTTCCGCAGCTTCAATTTCTTCCGCTTGAGTGATGTTCAGTGTTTCCAGGCTGGTTAATAGCGTGAACAGTTCCTCATCCAGGTGATCGGCCTCGGCTTCGAGCGCGAGTATGTCAGCTTCCAGATCAAGCAAGTCCTGAGTTTGTATACGCGCTACTATGCTGTGTGCATGTGCATTGACCTCGGCATGTTCCTTCTGAATATTTTCCAACAGTAGGGCGATGCGCCCGAACTCGATTGCATCTCTCGGGCTTAGCCAGCGCGGGTCGGCAAGTGTTGATTCTATAATCGATGCCGCGATTTCCAGTTCCTGCCTTACGTGATTTTCGAATTCCTGAAATCGAGCCAGCTCCGCATCAAATAGAAAATCATCTGTACT
>JASBUV010000069.1 GCA_030147705.1 Gammaproteobacteria bacterium | reverse complement strand
GCCTTGCGAGTAGCCAGCAGGCCGCCAGCATAATTCGCGCCGACCTTGAAACTGCCGGTGCCGCGCGGTGCCGCTCGATCCATCTCCGAGACGGCGAGCGAAATTACTGCCATTCCTGCATCTTTATAATAGGGGCCTACAGGTGAGACGAAGACACGGAACTCAAATTGCTTGGCAGGCTTGAGCCCCAGATTCTCGCCGACGCCGATCAGCATCGGGCGAATATACAATGAGGCGCCGGAGCCATAAGGAGGAATCCATGCATAGTTGGCGCGCACCGCCTCTTCCACGCCCCGCATAAACAACTCCTGCGGAACAACTGGCATCAACAAGCGACCTGCGGCTTCTGACATGCGTTGCCAATTCAGATCAGGGCGAAACAACAGAATGCGACCATCTTCGGCCGTCTGTGCTTTCATGCCCTCGAAACACTGTTGAGCGTAATGCAGGGTCGGTGCGCCTTCGTGGACCTTGATCATGGCGTCAGTGACAAGTTCACCTTCGTTCCAGGCCCCATCCGAATACACCGCAGAAAATCGGTAATCCGTACGCTGATACTGAAAACCGAGCTCTGCCCAATTAAGGGATTTCTTTTCTACTTTGGCGTCCACCTTGCTCATACCTTTGCTATCGTTTACTGATTGTAATTGCTGACTATTATCAGATATTGATCTGGCAATAGCCAATCCCGGGGTTTCCAGTCACTCGCCAGACAAACAGTGCTACAGACAGAACACTGCAGTGTCGATGCTGGTTCTGATCCCGTCTTTGTTTTAGACTCCCTGCGCTTTACACCACATGAGACTCAGCACAGTGCAATTGGTCGACATCGGCGCCAACCTCACACATGAATCATTTCAACATGATTATCAGGAAGTCCTGGATCAGGCCTATGCCGCAGGGGTTGCCCACATAATTTTGACTGGTACCGACCTGGCCAGTAGTGAGGCTGCAGTGCTGCTGAGCGAAGAAGATCCCGACCGATTGAGTAGTACGGTGGGGTTTCATCCGCATATCGCCGAGGGGGTGAGTTCAGACGATTTCAGCCAGGCGGCAGAACTGGCACAGCGGGATATGGTGGTAGCAGTCGGCGAAACCGGACTGGACTTTAATCGTAATTTCTCTCCGGCCGCAGCGCAACTAAAAATCTTCGAGCAGCATCTGCAGTTAGCCGCCGAACTCAACAAACCCCTGTTCCTGCACCAGCGCGACGCCCACGAGCAATTTTTACCGCTGCTCAAGAAGTATCGCCCCTCTCTGGCGGGCGGAGTCGTGCACTGCTTTACCGACAGCGAGGCGGCACTTAAAGACTATCTGGCACTGGACATGTATATCGGCATTACCGGCTGGGTCTGTGATGAACGGCGTGGCCTGGAACTACAGCAGATCGTGAAACACATCCCGAACGACCGGCTTCTCATCGAGACCGATGCCCCCTATCTCCTTCCGCGCAGCCTGCGGCCACGCCCTAAATCCCGGCGCAACGAGCCACGTTATCTGCCCGAAGTGCTAACTACCCTGGCCCGCTGCCGCGATCAGGATCCGGAAGAACTTGCCCGGCTCACCAGCGACAATGCCAGCCGTTTGTTTGGCATCCGGACCGAGGCAACAGCCTGACAGGCATTCTGCCCTGGGACTGACCCGGATCAGGTAGCAGAAAAGTCCCACAAGTGGCTGATTTTGATGACAATAAAGCGCTTCAGAAGCACTTACCCGGGGCCGCTATATTTGTTATATTCCTGTGCTTTCCAATAACAACATCAGCTAGAGCGGGTCGAGCTTGAACAAGCGGGCATTTCTCGAAGGGTTTCTCACTGCCAGCACAGTGGCGTTTGGCGGCCAGTATATGTGGCGGCGCCTTGTCGAACAGCCGCGCTTGTTGCTGACTGGCAAGCCTGCGCCCAGCGCGCTGCAGTCCGATGCACTGGCACCGCAAGGGCATTATCCTGCGCCACCGGGCAATGAAGCCGGGTTTGAGTTCACCCAGTTGCAAATCGAATCGGTCAGACCCGCAGAAGGCATTCCAGCTCCTGTACCGACTCTACCCAGCGCCGACTCCATCAGCCTGGCCCATCTCGATGACGATGAGGTCGCAACCTATCTGCGCAAAATACGAAACTTTGATGCCATCTTCCCGAGTGACATCTATCTGGATATTCGCTATGAGCCACTCCTGCTAAAAACGACGCAGCACCTGTCGCGGGTTGAATCCTATATGGGGCACGGCAATTTCAACCTGATGAGCTTCGACGAGATGCTACAGTCCGGTCGCAATTTCTCGGCAATCGGTGCTTTCGAGAACGATGAGTTGAATTTCCTCGAAGAAATTTTCTTCGCCAACCCGACTCGTTACGGTTTCTTCGGCAAGAAGATCAGCCAGGAAATCACAGAAGCCATCCCGCGCAAAGACGTGGCCAAGATTCCGAACTCCGGCCATTTTCTGCTCAAAGGCGAATCCCTGAATCTCTATAATCAACTGCGCAATGATGTGGGCGGCGGATTGATACTCACCTCCGGTGTACGCAGCATCGTCAAGCAGATGCATCTGTTCCTGGCCAAAACCATCGAAGCGAATGGCAATCTCTCAAGAGCATCCCGCTCTCTCGCACCGCCCGGGCATTCGTATCATGGCATAGGCGATTTCGACATCGGGAAAATTGGATTCGGCGAGAAGAATTTCACGGCGGATTTCTCAGCCACTCCCGAATATCAGAAAATAGCCAGCCTCGGTTACGTCAATATTCGTTACCCGACTGACAATTTGTTTGGTGTGCGCTTCGAACCCTGGCACATCAAATTAGGCTAAGCAGATCCTCGTAGCCAAAAGGCCAGCCGATATCCTGCTGGCTGGCCACATTCAATACGACCGGAATACGGATGCCATAGCGCTCAACAAGCGCTTCCTCTGTCGCGATATCCACCGTCTCAACAGCAATCGCTTTTTGTTCGATCAATACACGCAGTAATTCCTCTGCCTGCTCACAAAGATGGCAGCCTGCGGTGGTATAAAAAATCAATGTGCTGTCCGGCATGGGGTTCCTGAGTAAATTAACCTGTAAATTAACCTGCAAAGCTATCCTGACTTGTTGAGCGTCATAGTGAGTCGTTAGTTTTTGGCTGTAACGCGGTAAGCAGTTCGCTGGGCCAGATTGAGCAGTTCGCGCAAGACCACCGAGAATATCGCGTAGTCCGAATCCGGTTTGGCTTCGAGCTGCTCCAGCATTTGTTCCAGCCGCGCGATTTCAGAGGCATGGTCATCCACCCAACGAGAGACCTGTTTCTTGGCTGAGCCCGAGCGATTTCGACTGGCAACCAGATTGCAAGTCAACGCACGCTGCTGCCAGGCCAGATCATCCAGGAATGTCTCACGCGCAAGGGCCTGCCAATAATTATTAACATGCAACTCGTTAATCGTCTTGCCTAACGTATTCAAACGCAATTTATCGCCTAGCGCGTAATAAATAGAAACAATATCTCCGAGTGACTCACCTGTGTTGTTGGCAATCTCAACAAAGCTGGCTGCGGGGAAGAGAAAATCACATTGACTGACCTTGGCGGCAAGACCTGGCTCAACACCAGCATCACAATATTCTTGCTGACGTGCCTCGAACATCGCGCAATAGGCTTTCGGCAATTTACCCGGCAACATGGCGCGGAATTGTTTGACTCCGGAAGCGAAGAACTCGATCTCCCGCTCCATATTCAATTCGCTGCGGCGATTGCGCAGAAGCCATCGGGTTGAGCGCCGCACCAGCCTGATCATTCGTGTCAGCATCTGATTTTGCACATCACTGCTCACCGCGAAATCGAGATCTTCCACCGCCTGCCAGGTATCTTCGATCTGAAAAATCTCCATGCTCAGCAGCATCGCCTTCACCACGTCATCAATATCCGCACCGGTAGACTCAATCATGCGGTAGATGAAACTGGCGCCGAACAAATTAACCAGTCGATTGGCCAGCTGCGACGCGATGATTTCCCGTCGCAACTGGTGTGACAGAATCGCATCGCCGTAAGTGCGACACAGTCGCTGCGGGAAAGCGCTGAACAGAAAACGCTGCAAGTAATCATCATTTAGAAAATCGGTGTCTACCAGCACTGCCTTGAGGTGCAGCTTCATATAGGAAATCATGACCGAGAGTTCAGGGCGAGTGAGTGTCTGTTGCCGGTTCGCCCTTTCTTCCAATTCTTCGTCAGACGGCAGAAATTCCAGTTGCCGATCCAGGCCAGCACATTTTTCGAGGTAGCGAATCAAATCCGCGTATTCCTGATGGCGATTCACTGCCTCGGAAAAAGCCACGCCGATTGCCTGTGCTTGCTGAAAGTTATTGTCGAGTACCAGCTCTGCTACTTCATCGGTCATCGACTCGAGCAATTTGTATCGACGTGACTCGCTCAGCTTGCCGTCTCGCTGCAGTTGATTGAGAAGAATCTTGATATTCACCTCGTGATCGGAACAATCTACCCCAGCCGAGTTATCGATAAAATCTGTCAGCGAGGTGCCGCCGTTCTGACCATACTCAATGCGTGCTCTTTGGGTAAGCCCCAGATTGCCGCCCTCACCGACTACGCGGCAACGCAGCTCTCGACCATTCACTCGCAGCCCATCGTTGGCCTTGTCTCCCACCTCAGCATGATTTTCCTGAGACGATTTGACATAGGTTCCGATGCCTCCGTTCCAGATCAGATCTACCGGCGCTCGTAATAGCGCACTGATCAACTGATTCGGAGCGAGCTTGTCCTTGTCGATCGCGAAGCGCTCTTTCATTTGTGCGCTGATCGCGATGGATTTTGCTGAGCGCTCGAACACCCCGCCACCTTCTGAAATCAACTCGGCGTTGTAGTCACTCCAGGCTGAACCTTTCTTGTTAAACAACCGCTTGCGTTCCGCGAAGCTGGCTGCAGCATCCGGATCCGGATCAATAAATATGTGACGGTGATTAAAAGCCGCGACCAGCCTGATATGGCGGGAAAGCAACATGCCATTGCCAAAGACATCGCCTGACATGTCACCAATACCTACTACAGTGAAATCTTCGCTCTGCACATCGACACCCTGCTCGCGAAAATGTCGCTGCACAGAAATCCACGCACCTCGCGCCGTGATTCCCATGGCCTTGTGGTCGTAGCCATGACTACCACCTGAAGCAAAGCCATCGCCCAACCAGAAGTTATATTGTTCGGCGATGCCATTGGCGATATCAGAAAAACTTGCCGTGCCTTTGTCCGCAGCGACAACCAGATAGGGATCGTCTTCGTCGCGGCGCACGGTATCTTTTGGAGGAATTACTTCGCCATCCAGAATATTGTCCGTAATATCGAGAAGCCCGGATATAAAAGTCTTGTAACACGCAATACCCAGTTTCTGCACGGCCTCGCGGTCTGCGCTCGGAGCTTGCTCCTTGACGATAAAACCGCCTTTCGCGCCCACAGGCACGATAACGGAGTTCTTGACCTGTTGCGCTTTGACCAGACCCAACACTTCGGTGCGATAGTCTTCGCTTCGATCTGACCAGCGCAGCCCGCCGCGCGCCACCTTGCCACCTCTTAAATGAACCCCTTCCATGGCCCGCGAGTAGACAAAAATTTCAAACTTCGGTTTGGGACGCGGTACAAACTCGAGAACTTCCGGGCGAAATTTGAAAGAGAAATAGGTCTTCAGATCACCCTGCGCATCGCGCTGAAAGAAATTGCTGCGCAGTGTTGCATCCAATAGATCCAGATAGGCGCGCAGCACACTGTCTTCAGACAGATTAGTGACTTCATCAATACCGGAGAGAATTGTGTTGCGTAACTTCTTCTTGTTACGACGCTGGCTCTTGCCGATGTCCGGATCGAACAGCAGATAAAAATAATCACGCAGCTGCGCACATAGCTGGGCATGATTCAATAATGTCTCCGCGACAAACTGCGAGGTATAGCCAAACTGTAACTGTTTCAGATAGGCCGCGTAGGAACGCAGTAGTGCCACGTCTCGCCACTCGAGATCTGCCGCCATGACGAGCGCGTTGAACGCATCGTCATCGACTGCCCCATTCCAGATGGACGCAAACGCCTCTTCGAAATTCTTCGCCAGGTCCGCATCGACATCGCCAACCTTTCTTTTGCGATAGACAGCAAAATCATGCAGCCACACCGAATCGCGCTCATCCGAATCTCCGGCATTGGCATAACGGTCCCGGTTGGCCCCATCCGAACAGCCGCCCAGCTGCAGCTTGAATGTTTTTTCACTGATGATATAGAGCCCCAGATTCTCAAGCACAGGATCGATATCTGACAACATCAGCTGTTGTTGACGGCTAAAAATCTTGAAACTCAGCTCCGCCCTGGCTGAAGACTTATCCTTGCCTAGCGAGAGCACCATGCGCTCGCCCTGCTTCGCCCTGATCAGAAAACCGGTATGGGCTGCGGCCTGCTGCGCTGTGTAAGTCTCTTGATAGGACAAAGGAAAACAGCCAGCAAACTCCTCGTATAATCTCGCGGCCTCCTCGTGGTCATAGACCTTGCGCAGCGCTTCGCGGTAACTGTCTTCCCAGGGCTTGACCAGTTCCGCCAGATGCGACTCCAGTTCAGCCACTTCGTATTTGACCTGATGAATACCAGGCACCCGGAGCACAAGGTGTAAACGCACCAGCACCGATTCGGAAAGAAAAGTGTTGTATTCCAGTTCACTTGCTCCCAGTCGGTCGCTGAGAAACTCCTGAATCTTCAGACGAACTCGCGTTGTATAGCTGTCTCTTGGTACATAAATAAGGCAGGAGAAAAAATTGCCGTAGGCATCTCGTCTGATAAACAGTTTACAAGTGCGCGTATCCTGGAACTGTGTGATCTGCATACTGGTATCGAATAGCTGATCCACATTCATCTGAAAAAGTTCATCGCGCGGAAACGCGTTCAAGACCTGCAACAGATCCTTGCTGCTGTGACCGTTGGGCGCAAAGCCCGATCGCGCGAGAATGGATTCAACTTTATCGCGCACCAGCGGGATGTCGAGCGCGGGTCGATAGTAGACAGAAGAGGTATAGAGGCCTTTAAAGCGATGCTCGATGCTGACGTTTCCCTCGGCATCAAATTCACGAATCAAGATATAGTCATAGTAGGCTGGTCTGTGCACACGGGACCGCTGTGAGGATTTCGCGAAGCTGCAAATCTGGTTCGCAAGAATTATCTCTACAGTGTCTTTTGGCAAAGCATCGAGTTTGACCTGCTTTTTCAAGCCGTCTTTGAAGCGGGAGACACCCAGTACCGAGTCTGACTGAAACTCCAACAGCTTGCCGCCACTGCGGTTTCGAATTCGGTACTCCTCGTAGCCGAGAAAGGTAAAGTGGTTGTCCACGATCCAGTCGATGAACTCCACTGATTCCTGTAATTCATTCTTGCTAACCGGCAGATGGGCAGCATCTGCCTGCAATCGATCCCGTATTGCAATGACTTTATCGCACATTGGCCGATAGGCTTTCACCGCTGCCGCAACATGCCGCAAGCTTTCCAGCAATTCTTTTTTGACCAGCTGCTGCTGGGTCGCACTGATAGATGTGCAACGCATGCAACTCACAGCTTCTGCTTTACTACTCTTTTCAGCAGACTCATGCAGTGCGATCAGACTGCCTTTCTCCTGCTTCGGCTTGCCCGATTTGGATTTGCTGCGTTCGGTGTGCAGCACGCAGTTATTAAGACCAACAATGCCGATGTTCAGCCGATTCAGACACTGGCGCACCGAATCGATAACGAATGGCATGTCATCAACCAGCAGGTAGATCGACGTGCCAACATACTCGCCTTCGACCATGTCATGTTTGAAATGAATTTGCGGGACCGATTTCGGGCGTGTTGCGATGAATTCTCGCAGGGCCAACAGTGAGTCAAACAGCTCATCTTCACTGCGCGATGCCAGTTCAGAATTGGCGGAACTGGCAAAATACTTTCGCGCCAGCAGCTTGAGCAGAGCGGCTTCCTTCTGCGCAAAACTTTCGTCCAGCTTTTGATTGAGTGGAGCAAGTAAAACGTTTTTGCTGTGAGCCATGTTTATGGATTACTCCTGTTCACTGTGGCGTTGGGCTGAAGATTTCCAATAATCTCCAGAACAGACTAATTGCAGCAAATTGTTGCAAAAAGTTACGACGAATCACATAGCCACCGTAGCTGTGTGTGCTGCGCAAGTCGCCCGAAGTGGCGACCGAAGTCTGCCTAGACATCCAAGTCAAAACGTTTACAATCCCGGATTCGCCATATAAGTGCCCTATGCAGAACAGAGAATTTTCAATATGAGTCACCACGCGATAATAACAGAACTAAAAGACTGGTTATCCAATCAGATCATTGGACAAGAGCGCTTACTGGACCGACTCCTTATTGCCCTGTTAGCTGATGGCCACCTGCTGGTTGAAGGTGCCCCGGGTCTCGCAAAGACCAAAGCGATCAAAGACCTGTCACGCGCCATCGAAGGTGATTTCCACCGTATTCAGTTTACTCCCGACCTGCTCCCCAGCGATATCACCGGTACTGAAGTCTTCAGACCGGAAGACGGCTCGTTCCGCTTCCAGCAAGGTCCTATCTTCCACAATCTGGTGCTGGCGGACGAAATCAACCGTGCACCGGCCAAGGTACAGTCTGCACTGCTCGAGGCCATGGCCGAGCATCAAGTGAGCGTGGGCCGTGAATCCTTTACGCTGCCACCTTTATTTATGGTTATGGCAACGCAGAACCCCATCGAGCAGGAAGGTACTTATCCGCTGCCCGAAGCACAGCTCGATCGATTCCTCATGCACGTAACGATTGGCTATCCGCAGATCGAAGCAGAACGTGAAATTTTGCATCTGGTCCGCGACGAAGCCGCCAATAAAATCTCCGAACCACCCAAGCAGATCGCGCAGAGCGACCTGTTCGAAGCTCGTCAGGAGATTCTGGCGATGCACATGGCCCCGGAAGTCGAGGAATACATTATCCAGATCATCATGGCGACACGTAAGCCAGAGAACTATGGCGAAGACCTCGCCTCATGGCTCGAATACGGCGCCAGCCCACGTGGCACAATCTCTCTGGATCGCTGCGCCCGTGCCCATTCCTGGATTCAGGGTCGCGACTTTGTCAGTCCGGACGATGTACAAGAGATCATGTTCGATGTTCTCCGCCACAGAATCCTGCTGAGCTTCGAGGCTGAAGCCAGCGGCGTCACACCCGATCAGGTACTGGAGACCATTCGCCAACGCGTCCCATCCGCCTGAGCTGAACGGGACAACACCTGATGTCAGCCAAGCTGAAAATAGATCCCCACCATGCGCGCTATCAGGCGCGCGGTGCGGTAGTCAGTCTGCAGCAATTACTGGTTCAGCGCTACGCTGCCAAAACCCTCGAATATCTCGCCCATAGCCGCTCTATTGCCGGCATATCTGGCCTGCACCTCTCGAAGATGCGGGGTCGTGGTATCGACTTCGAAGAGTTCCGCCCCTATCAGGCGGGTGATGATATCCGCCTGATTGACTGGCGTGTCACCGCTCGTACAAGCAGGCCGTTCACCAAGGTCTTCCGAGAAGAACGGGAACGCCCCGTCATTATTGCCGTAGACCAGACGCACAACATGTTTTTCGGCTCGCAGACCGCTTTCAAGTCGGTATTGGCAGCTCAGGCCGCCGCCGTATTCTGCTGGCTGGCCATCGATAATGGCGACCGTGTTGGTGGCCTGGTGTTTTCGGATACGGATTCCAGCCTGGTCAGACCGAAGCGCAGCCGCCGCTCCGCCTTGCATCTGCTCAACCAGATTTTTCAATACAATCAGCACTTGCAGTATGTGAAAGACCCGGACGCCCTGATTCCGTCTGACCCCACCTTTCAGCCGGGCCTCGCCCATGCTCTGGGGCAGATTCGCCGCATTACCAAGCCGGGTAGCACCCTTTATGTCATTTCTGACTTCGTCACGCTGGATGAAAAGGCGCTGCAGTATCTGAATCAACTCTCCCGGCACAATAACGTGGTGTGTTGCTTCGTATATGACGCGCTGGAAGAAACACTGCCCGTGCCAGGCATGTACAGCATCACCGATGGTGGTCGCAAAGGCTCCCTGAATACGCACAGCCCGCGTGCCCGAGCGCGCTACCGCGAACAATTTCAGGAACGGGTTGCGGCGCTGGAAGCAGAACTCGACCGCTTGCAAATCGGTCTCCTGAAAATACGAACCAATCAACTCGTCGTAGAACAGATCAGAGAATGGACAGCGAAGAACTCCTAGCACAGCTGGCGGATATCCATCTTCCGGAACCCGTGAGCTTCTGGCCGCCGGCCCCTGGCTGGTGGGTGCTGGCCGTACTCCTGTTAATCGGGTTGATTCTGTTTGCCCGCTGGTGGTCGCGCCACCATGCGAAACAGCAGGTTTATCTGCATGCCATCGCAGAACTGGATCGCTGCATGCAAGCCTATTCCGAGCAGGAAGGCAGCGTAGATCAACGCAAGCTGGACTATGTCAACGCCGTGAATTCAGTGCTGCGCCGCGTGGCTCTGGTACACTTCCCGGACTCCGGGGTGGCCAGCCTCGGTGGCGCGGAGTGGGTTGATTTTATTCGGAAAAACGGAGATTCTTCAGGTCTTGATGACAATCTCGCCGCCGCTTTGAGCTTCGGTCGCTTTCAGACCCGCTGTGATGTCGATGTGGATGCTCTGGATTCTCTTGGTCGGTCCTGGCTCAAGAGCCTCTATCTCGATAAACCGAATCCCGTTGCCACAACGGCCACCGCCGGGAAGAGCTAAGATTATGCTGGAATTCACCTGGCCCTGGGTCTTTCTGACGCTCCCATTGCCGCTACTTATATATCACTTCTTTTCCCGCGCACCGCGTCAGGACGCCGCACTCTATGTGCCCTTTTTCAGTATTCTGAGTCGCTTGCAATCGGACAGTGAAAATCTTACCAGTGGTCGCCTGCTCAATCTGATTTGCTGCACCTCGATCTGGCTGCTGCTCGTACTCGCCGCCAGTAGACCCCAATGGCTCGGAGAGCCCATTCAACTGCCCTCCACCGGTCGTGACCTGATGATGGCGGTAGACATCTCAGGATCCATGGAAGCCCAGGATATGGTCGTCGGGAACCGACAGGCCTCACGTATCGACGTGGTCAAGGCTGTGGTTGGCGACTTCGTCGAGCGCCGTGAAGGCGACAGACTTGGACTCATTTTGTTTGCTGCACATGCCTATATCCAGGCACCGCTGACATTCGACCGAGACACTGTCGGCACGCTTCTCGAAGAAGCGGAAATTGGCATTATCGAAGAATCCGCCACGGCAATCGGAGACGCCATCGGGCTCTCTGTTATCCACCTGAGAAACCGCCCCGAGAACAGCCGCGTGCTTATCCTCCTCACCGATGGAGTGAATAACGCAGGGAGCGTCTCGCCGGAACAGGCAGGGCAATTGGCACGTCAGGAAAACATCAAGGTCTATACCATCGGCATAGGGGCCGATCAGGTCGTACAGCGTACGTTCTTCGGCGCCCGGGCAATCAATCCTTCTGCCGAACTCGATGAACAGGTACTTACCCAGATTGCAGAGTCGACTGGCGGCCGTTACTTCCGCGCCCGTGATGTCTCCGATCTCGTTGAAATTTATGAGGAACTCGATCGACTCGAAACAATCGAGCAGGATGAGCAGACTTATCGACCGACCCGCGTCCTGTTTTACTGGCCGCTGGGTGCAGCACTGATCATCAGCTTCTTGCTCGCGCTGGTTTCAATCCCGTGGATGGCTGTTTTCGGACGCGCGCGCCAGGAACCCGAAGTAGCCGAAGACGCAGAGAATCAAACTACTGCCGGGAGTGAAGCCTGATGGAATTACTGATCCCGGCAAGCCTGCTTCAGGATTTTCATTTTCTGCGCCCGTTCTGGTTACTCGCCCTGATACCCGCGCTGATCTTTCTCATTGCGCTCTGGCGCATGAATACCAGCCTGACCGCCTGGGACAAGGCAATCGATAAATCCCTGCTGCCCTACCTGCTCGATCGCAGCAAGAACGCCTCACAGCGAACCCCGCTCTATCTCCTGTTTGCTGCCTGGATACTCAGCACCCTCGCCCTGGCCGGCCCGGTTTGGGAAGAACTGCCACAGCCGGTGCAACAACGGGAAGATGCCATGGTCATCGTTCTCGACCTTTCGCTGTCCATGTTTGCAGATGACCATCAGCCCAGCCGCCTCGATCTTGCCAAGCGCAAGCTGCGGGACATCCTCGCCTTGCGCGATGAAGGTCAAACTGCACTGATTGTTTATGCTGGCGATGCCCACACTGTCACGCCACTCACAGACGACGTGGTCACCATCGCCGCCCTCGTACCTTCTTTAAGCCCGAACATCATGCCCTTATTCGGCAGCAATCCGGTTCCGGCACTGGGCATGGCAATCGATCTCCTCAACGAAGTTGAAGCTCGGCGCGGCAAGATTCTCTTCATGACCGACGGTATCGCCGGCTTTCAGGAAGAACAGCGCATCACCGAGCTGATACAGGATACTGATTACGAGCTGCTGATCATGGGTATCGGTACGGAAACTGGCGCACCGATCCGTACGAGCGACGGTGGCTTTCTCACCGATGATCGCGGCGGCATGGTCGTACCTACCCTGAACCGCAACGTGTTGCAGTCACTCGCCAACCGGGTGAATGGTCGTTATCACGATATCCAGTTAGCCGATTCTGATCTGGCCTATCTGCTACCCGAAAACGAATTGCTCGAAGACAATCAACTGTCTGATGTCGAAGAAGAATTCGACATCTGGTACGAAACCGGCCCCTGGCTGTTGTTACTGGTCTTGCCAATTGTTGCCTTCAGCTTCCGACGCGGCTGGCTCTTTTCGGTCACCCTGATTCTGGGTAGCGGCATGTTATTGCCTCCGCAGCAAGCGCATGCGCAGGGTTTCTGGCGCGACCTGTGGTTCACGCCGGACCAACAAGCCGCCGAGGCTTTTGAAAACGAAAACCATGAACAAGCGGCAACCCTGTTCCAGAATCCCGACTGGGCGGGCGCATCAAGCTATCGTGCTCAGAACTACGATGCAGCGATTGCAGCTTTCAGCGCCACCAATACTCCAACCAGCCATTATAATCGCGGCAATGCGCTGGCCATGACCGGCAACTATCAGGAAGCGATCATGGCCTATGACATGGCGCTGGCACTCGAGCCCGGTCACGCGGACGCTCTGCACAACAAAGAAATCGTGCAACAGCTTCTGGAACAGCAAGAATCTGAGGACGGCGAACAGCAAGACGGTGAGAGCCAGGAAAACCAGTCCGAACAAAATTCCGAGAACGAGTCCGAACAGAGCGAAGACAACAATCAGCAGCAAGATCAGGAAAGTCAGGAAGGCAACGAAGATCAGCAACAGCAAGAACAGCAGCAGCAACAGCCACCTGAAGAGCAGGAACAGTCTGAATCCAACAGCGAACAGAACACGCCGACCGATACGAGTAACGAAGAGTTTGAAGAACAGCAGGCGCTGGAGCAATGGTTGCGACGTATTGAAGACGATCCAGGTGAACTCCTGAGAAGAAAATTCAGATATCAGTACCGCCAACGACAACTGAACGGCACGGCGAATAACACCGGAGGTCAGATATGGTAGCTCGCATTCACTATCTGTTGGCCCTGCTCGCCACGCTTTTCTGCGTCACTGTCAGCGCACAGGAAGTCGACATCAGTGTTGATCGCAACGAGCTTGCCCGCGGCGAAACCCTGACTCTCACGATTCGGGTCTACGACCAGCGTCAGGGTGTTCAGTTAGACCTGACTCCCCTGCGTGAAAACTTTGATGTGCTGGATACGCGCACATCAAGCCAGATACGCTCTATCAATGGAGCGGTTGAATCCTGGACAGATTACGTTGTTACCCTCTTCCCTCTGAGTGAAGGCGAGCTACAGATCCCCTCGCTGCAGATTAACAGCGTGCGCACTGACCCCATTGATCTGCTTATTGTTAACGAAGGGCCGCGCTCGAATCAGGCAGACAATGAGCTCTTTCTGGAGATCGAAGTCAACAAGGAGTCGGTCTACGTACAGGAACAACTCCTGTTTACAGTGCGGCTGTTCTACACCATCAACGGCATTCGCAATCCTCAGTTCACTGAGCTGGAGATGCCCGAGACAGTTACCCAGCTCATTGGCTCGCCCAATCAGTACGAACAGCTTATCGATGGCGTACGCTATGGCGTCTACGAGAAGCGTTATGTGATTTTCCCACAACGCAGTGGACCACTGGAAATACCCGATATCCTGTTCCGTGGCGAAGTTACTGACGGTTCCAGCAATTTTGTATTCCGCAATCTCAATACGCGCAGAGTCACCGCGTTTATTGATGGCATGACGATCGACGTCAAGGAACGTCCGGCTGACGCCAGAAGCGTGAACTGGCTGCCCGCCAGCAGCATCACGATCGAGGAAGATTGGGAAGGCGATCTGGATAATCTTCAGGTCGGAGATTCGCTGGTGCGCAGATTGACCATCAGAGCCCAGGGGCTTGGCGGTGCAGTCCTTCCTCCTGTGGCACAGGAAACCATCAATGGGATGAACGTCTATCCAGACCCGCCAGAGATCTCGCAGACTTTCGTCGAGGGCAGTATTGTCGGTACGCGCATCGAGACCACCACACTGGTCCCGACCACCTCTGGCGAGATTACCATTCCCGAAACCCGCATCCCCTGGTGGAATGTAGAAACTGACCAGCTCGAAACTTCGGTTGTGCCCGCCACAACACTGAACATAAATGCAGTTGCAGGAGCCGTTCCTTCCGAACAGGCCGTGGCGAGCACGGAGAACCTGCAGCGCCTTCTTGAAACCGCCCCGGTGCTCGATCAATCCATGATCGATGCCCAGGCTGAAACTGATTTTATTGAAGTCGGTGCTGCGTGGATGAACTACCTGATCGCCGCAGCGCTCGCCATTGTCGCGCTGAGCATCTACAAACTCACAATCGCGCCCCGTCAAAGCGATATGGCGAATGCTTACAAGAACTGGAGGCAGAGCGTCAGCGATCGCTATGCACCGGAAAACAACGAAGCGATTGCCTTCAAGCAACTGCAGCAGGCCTGCCGGTCCGGCAATGCTGCGAACGTGCGCAACACACTCATTCTCTGGTGTAGTCACTTCATCAAAGGGCGTGAAGTACGCAGCATGGAAGATATCCTGCAGCAACAGGAAGCGCCTGAGCTGCATGTATTCGCGCGTGATATCCAGAGCTCGCTCTATAACAACTCCGCTGCGGTCAACGGCGAGACATCTCCCCAACAACTTCTCGAAGCGGTGACGCGATTGCGCAGCGGCAAGAAAGCCGCGAACAAACAGCAGTCGAAGCTGGACCGTTACGCACTGCCCCCTCTCTACAAAGCCTGAGCTGGCGCGATGAGTTCGAGCAAACTGGTTTATTCCACGTCCGGGAATAATACTTGTCCACGTTGCGGCAAAGCGCTCTTCAAATGCCGTTGTGACACACAGTCTGCACCTGCCTCTACCGGCGATGGCATCGTTCGCATTCAACGTGAAACCAAAGGCCGTGGTGGCAAGGAAGTCACCGTGATTACTGGCTTACCGCTTGCAGACGCAGAGCTGAAAACACTCGCCAAGAAACTGAAATCCGCCGCCGGCAGTGGTGGCAGCATCAAGAACGGCGCAATTGAGATTCAGGGCGATAAACGTGCTGTCTGCCAGACTGTTCTGCAGCAGGCTGGCTATACGGTCAAACTCGCTGGGGGATGAAGCAACGCCAGCCCATTCTAGGCTTCCCTGCGCAATCTGCCAAAGGGCAGCAATTTGAAACGCAGTTGCGTCAACACCTTTCGGAATTCAGCAAGGCTATCGGTATTGCTGCCATATGTCGTACTTTCCTGCCCGGCACTATCCTGCTTGCGCACTCCTGTGTGGTAATTCAATTCCATATAACAACGCGTAGCCTCGGTTACGAGTTGTGCCAGTTCGGGTTTCGCTGCGCAAACGCGGTCACGATAACGCAATGGCGTCTCTCCCCTTTGTCTGCCGAGTGAAATCTTGTCCAGCTCCTTGCCAAACTGATAGTACAAGCTGTCGGCAACTGATCTTCTGCTGCGCGGCTCGCTGCTGATTACCGTTAACGCAATCGCTCCGGTGGCAACGAACGCCAGTGCAATCAGCACAAACAACACTTTTTGATCTGTCACATCCCCGAGTACGTTTGCAAGGAAATCGGATTGCACGTCTTCGTCGTAGTTCACCACGCGCCGGTTCCACTCATACTCGATTGCATCGAGCCGCAAGCGCAAGGCGTTCACCCAACCCAACGAGCCAAGACGCGCCGCTGAAAACAGAGACTGTTCCCTGAAGGCTGGATCATCGGCCAGTGCAGCCTCCACTCCCTGCTCGATACGCTCAGGTGACACCGCAGCTGTTGGATCGAATCGCACCCAGCCTTCCCCTTCCAGCCACACCTCATTCCAGGCATGTGCGTTGTACTGATAGACCATCATGTAGTCTTCGTAGGGGTTGTACTCCGCACCCTGATAACCCACAACAACCCGCGCCGGTATCCCGACTGCGCGCATCAGGAAGGCAAAACTGCTGGCGTAGTGTTCACAGAATCCCTGACGGGTATTGAAGAGAAAATCATCGACACGTTGTTCGCCGAGCAGTGCCGGATTCAGAGTGTAATAAAACTCATTTTGCTGAAAATGAGCCAGCACAGCGTAGACATAGTCGCGATCCGATTGCACACCCGCTCTCAATCTCTCAGCGAAAGCGACGCTCTGCTCGTTGCCCCGGCCTGGAAGATTTGTCGTTCGCCGTCTGGCGCTGTCCAGCAGGATGAGATCGGTTGCGCTGCCGCGATAGCTGATCAAATCGTAACTGCTTCTTTTACTAATCACCCCGTTATTGAAAATCTCGAAATTGCGGCTCTGATATAACTCGCGATTCAGTGGTTGTGCGAGATGCAGGCCATAGAGCCAGGGCTGATTGCTTGGTTCGATAATGACGTTATAACGCAGTGCCTGACTTCCGAGCCGGACACGATCTTCCCAGTTCCAGCGGAAGTCGTTCAAACTGGCAGCTTCGGAATAAGACGAGCCACGCCGGGTTCTGCGCCACGTCTGGCCGTCGAAGTCTTCAAGCACCAGGCCTCGCCAGTAGAGATCCTGGTGCAGCGGCGCAAGCGAATCTTCGAACTGCACACGGAACGCCAGTTCGCTGGAGCGCCCCAGCTGCGCCAGATCACCTGGAGTCATTTCATCGGATACGCCCGTTGTCCCACTGCTGTTTTGCATGGGCACTGCCCACAGCGGGGCAATGCGTGGGAACATAACGAACAGCACGATAGTAAGTGGCAGGGCCTGCAGTGCCATCACCGTCGCCAATCGCAAATTGCCCCTGCCGACGGGATGCAAATGCGAGCGATTCAGCGCCAACATGGCGCAGGTGATAACGATGATCACAATGGCGGTGTAGATCGTGGCAACGACGCTTTGTGAGTAGAGGAAATTGACCATCGCCATGATGAAGCACAGGCTGATCACGACATAGACATCGCGCTTGTGACGCATCTCGATCAACTTGAAGACGAAACCCAGGGCTAACAGGCTCGCTGCGCTGTCGAGGCCAATCCCGCTGGAACGCATTTGTGACACCGACAGCGTCATCGTGAAGACCACGATTGCTATGCGCAGCAGCCGCCCAGGATAGGCGGCGACCCCGGTGAAGATTAACCATCGCCAGGCAATGCATACCAGCGTCAGAAACGTAACCCAGAATGGCATATGCAAGCTCTGTGGCAGCATCACCAGCAAGACGGATAACAGCATCCATCCGAGCGCCGAACGCGGTATCTGATAGTCAGCAACTTTACTCACTGCCCGCGAGCCCTCGCCGCTCAATTTGGAACAAGGCCAGTTCACGTAACAGCGCGTCCCGGTGTTCGATGCCTGTCGCTGGTTTTATTTCGACCCCAGGCAGCTTCATACCAAAGGCCGCCTGTTGCCTGCTAAGCTGCAACACACAGTAACAGAGCCGCGACAGTCTGCCCTCAACATCGAACCCGAAAAACATATCCCAATCCAGCCACACCCTGCTGTCCACGTAGTCAACGAATTGCTTGACGTGCATCCCCTGACCGCGCGCGACATTCTTCCAGGCAACCTGCCGCAGCGGATCTCCTGGCACATAGTCCCGAAGCCCATAAAATTCCTCACTGCCATCGCGCAGCAATGCACTATCCTCGCTGCCACCACCGCCAGCATTAAACTGACTCATAACAAATGCTATGGGTTTCGGGTACACCAGGCAGTGCATATCAAGATCCACTACAGACCATGCCCTGCAGAGCCCGAGTGGAAAACAGGTACTTATGCGCAGCAAAGGGGCGGACAAATAGCCACGTTGAGTCGCAGGGGTGAAAACCTGCAGCTGGACCCGATCCACATCCAGCAAGTCTCCGGGTGTCACCACGCCACGATCGAAACACAGCTCCAGTGACTCATGACGTCGCGACGGCGATCTGGAGAGCTCGACGTTATAGGCAATGCTTTCACCACTGTACACCGGGCGCACGGGCAAGCGCCGGAGCGTAACCTGATTCAGATTGTTGAAGGTGTAGAGAATGGACAGTACGAACAGACTCACCATCATGAAAGCCAGACCAAAAGCGAGACTCACGGCATAGTTGATAGCGGCAATAAAAATCAGCGCCGCTGACAGAATGAACAGCAAGCCGTTTCTGGTTGGGAGCACATAAATATTGCGTCTGTTGAGGGTAATCTCTTCGGCAGGCTTGATGCGCCGACGCATCCAGGCGGTGAGCTGTTGCTGCATTTGCTGACGAAGCTTCTTTGACACAGCCTCACCTTTGCCTTGCACTGCTATTGGAGAATATCGACTTCGTTGAGCATGCGCTGGACTATCGATGCGCCGGTATGGCCATCGTTGTCTGAAACTGCCCGCAGACGATGTTCTACTACTGCCGGCAAGATTGTTTGCACGTCTTCAGGAATCACATGATTGCGACCGCACATTAACGCCCAGGTTTTGGCTGCGCGCATCAGAGCCAGACTGCCGCGCGGAGACAAACCAAAATGGAATTCGTCATTGCTGCGGGTAAAGGCGATCAGACGCTGTACGTAATCGAGCAAGGGGCCGCTGGCATTCACGTTTGCCGATTCCCGCCGGAAGCCGATGACTTCTTCCTTACCAAGACACTGCTTCACGTTTTCAACCTTGTCCCATTCCGTGTCCATTTCCAGAAGTTCACGCTCCGCACGCTGGTCAGGATAGCCAAGACGCAGGCGCATGAGGAAACGATCGAGCTGCGATTCCGGTAGCGGATAGGTGCCGGCCAGGTTTGCCGGATTCTGGGTTGCGATCACAAAAAAGGGTTCCGGCAGTTTGCGCGTCTGGCCTTCAACGGTGACCTGCCTCTCTTCCATCGCTTCCAGCAGTGCACTCTGGGTTTTTGGTGTCGTGCGATTAATCTCGTCAGCGAGTACAACCTGATTGAAAATTGGCCCGGGATGAAAAGTGAATTGCGCATTCGCCTGATCGTAGATCGATATACCGAGAATGTCGGCTGGCAGGAGATCGCTGGTGAACTGGATTCGGTTGTACTCGAGACCCAGCGCTTTGGCGAGCGCATAGGAAAGTGTGGTTTTGCCCATGCCCGGCAGGTCTTCTACCAGCAAATGCCCGCCCGAGAACAGGCAGCACAAGGCAAGACGAATCTGGTGATCTTTACCCAGCAGCGCACGACTGATCTCATCCACTGCTGTCTGTACTTGTCTCGAGAACTGATTATCGACCAGCTCTGCCCTGTCATCGGAACGCTTGTCGAGATTCAGGGAAAACATGCTGGACGGTAATCCTCTTGCTGCTAAATCAGGCGTCGCCGGACAGATCAGTGACAAGGTTTTGCTGTTTGCTTATTCCTTCCCCGCCGTTCTTGTTGCGTTTGGCGGCGTCGTTGCGACTCATCTCCAGACGCTTCAGATACATTTCATCGACGTCGCCAGTCACGTACTTGCCATCAAATACTGCGCACTCGAAGGAAGAGATGTTCGGATTGCCTTCTGCACAGGCAGCGACAAGATCGTCGAGATCCTGATAAATCAGCCAGTCGGCACCGATCAGCTTCTCCACTTCCTTGTCGGTCTTGCCGGATGCAATCAACTCTGACGCTGCCGGCATATCGATGCCATAAACATTCGGATAACGAACCGCGGGCGCGGCAGAGGCGAAATAGACTTTCTTGGCCCCCGCATCTCTGGCCATCTGAATGATCTGTCGACAGGTCGTGCCGCGCACGATGGAATCATCGACAAGCAATACGTTTTTGCCCTTGAATTCCAGATCGATCGCGTTGAGTTTCTGTCGTACCGATTTACGACGCTGACTCTGACCGGGCATGATGAAGGTTCTGCCAATATAGCGATTCTTCACAAAGCCTTCACGGAATTTCAGACCAAGACTGTTGGCGAGTTCCAATGCGGATGTGCGGCTGGTATCGGGAATCGGTATCACCACATCGATATCATGATCCGGTCTTTCCCGCTTCAGTTTTTCGGCGAGCTTCTCACCCATTCGCATACGGGCTTTATAGACGGAAATGCTATCCATGAACGAATCTGGTCGAGCGAAGTAAACATGTTCGAAGATACAGGGTGTATGCTCGCCTGGCTCACAGCACACTTTGGTATGCAGATTGCCTTCGATATCGATGTACACCGCTTCTCCGGGTGCCACGTCCCGTTCGATCTCGAAGCCCTGGGAATTTAACGCCACACTCTCAGATGCGATCATGTATTCGCGGCCTGATTCGGTTTCCCGGCTTCCATAAACGAGAGGCCTGATGCCATTGCGATCCCTGAAGCCCACAATTCCATATCCTGTAATCATGACTACGGTCGCGTACCCTCCCCGGCAACGCTTGTGCACGCCTGCCACGGCATCGAAGATATCGTCGGGTGTAGGCTTGATCTTGCGGCGGTCCTGCAGCTCGTGGGCAAAGATGTTCAGCATTGCCTCAGAGTCTGAATCGGTGTTGATGTGTCGCAGGTCTTCGTTGAAGAGATCGCGATTCAGTTCGGCCGCATTGGTCAGGTTACCGTTGTGAGCGAGAGCCAGGCCATATGGTGAATTCACATAGAAGGGTTGTGCGAGCGCCGGACTCGAACTGCCCGCGGTCGGATAGCGTACGTGACCGATTCCCATTTGTCCGGTCAGGCGGCGCATGTGGCGGGTACGAAAAACATCCTTGATCAGGCCATTGTCTTTCCGCAGGTTCAGTTTGCCGTTATCACAAGTCATGATACCGGCAGCGTCCTGCCCTCTGTGTTGGAGGACAGTGAGCGTGTCGTAAATCGTCACACCCACATCGCGTTGTCCTACTACACCAACCAGTCCACACATAATTTGCTCCGCGAAAGATTAAATAGAATCCACTGAGGTGGGCGGCGGAGTCTGACCCGGCATTTCCGGCATCTCCAATCCTCCCATTCCTTCAATATAGGTTCGGGACCAGTCAATGGCGGACATACCGTAAGGAATCAACTGAGATTCCTGCCAGAGAGCAGTCTCCGAAACAAAAATATTACAAATAAACAGAATCACCAGTACGATCACTGCGCCTCTGACAATGCCAAAAACGCCACCGAACAAGCGGTTCACAAAATTCAATCCAGTCGCACTCAGCAACTTCGAGATAATCGAATTCACCAGCGTGCCGATCATCATCACAGCAATGAAGATCAGCACGAAGGCGGTCACATAGCGGGCGCCCTCATTGCTGATGACTCCGGCCAGAGTCTCGGAAAAGGATTCACTGTAGATTCTTGCCAGCAGCAATGCTGCGACCCAGCTCACCAATGACAAGACTTCCTTGACGAAACCCCGCCATAAACCGAACAGACACGAAATGCCTGTCACGCTGATTATCGCAATATCGACTGCATTCACGTTTTTGGACCCGTCCCGCGCGTCAAAGTGATTCAATCTCGTAGCGAACAATCATGCCGGAGAGCTGAAACTCATCCTGCAAGCGCCGCTGGTAATCCTCAACTTGATCGCGCTGCAGCCAGGGGCCAACAAACACAGCGGTAAGTGAGCCCTGATCATTGTCGAGATTACGACTGTAGGCTTTATAACCTGAGTCCTGTAAACGGGTAACCAGATTGCGGGCATTGGCTGCATTGGCAAAGGTTCCCAACCGTACTACCCAACCCTCAGGCAAACCGTCCGCTGCCAACCGCGGCGCTTCACGATCGAAATCGGGTTGTGACTCAACGACTTCCACTTGCGGCTCTTCAGATTCCGCAGCTACTTCATCTGTTACCGGGTCAGGCTGCTGTTCATCACTCGAGGCGGCAATCGCCTCAGTGGTAGGTGTGATATTCGCTGCAGGCTCGGACTCAGCCAGAATCCTGGGGCGATTTGGCTCCGACTCAGGGAGGATCGGCACATTGGGTGGTTCAGGGATACGGCTGCTGACTGGAGTCTGATAACTCCCCTCACCATCAAAAATTATCGGCAGGAAAATCAGGCCCAGCGCGAGCAGGACGACCGTGCCAACAATGCGTTGTTTGGTTGCCTCCTTCAAAGGGGCGTATTCCTGTGCGACATGTGTTTAAGAAGTACTCGCTGGCGCATTCAATCCACTCCGCAACCGGCGTTTGGCCGCAGGCTCAGAGTGGCCTGAACAGGCCGTCAAGTTCAGCGACGGTGTAAAAAGATCCCGTCACAACGATCAGATCATGCTCGGTGGTATCGGCAAGCGCTGCCTGCAATGCGCCAACTACGGTCGAATGAGTTCCAGCGAGTTTGCCGCCTTGCTGAATCACGTGTTGTGCCACTTCAGCAGCAGGCATACAGCGGGCAAGATCGACTTGCGCAATATACCAGATGTCTACCCCGGTTTGTAACGCAGCCGTCATGCTCTCAACATCTTTATCTGCCATCACCGCCATGACTAGAGCAATCCTGCTCTGCGGGTTTGCTGCCCGATAACGGCTTAGCCAGGCCACGAGGTTGGTGATGGCGGCAGGATTGTGGGCGACATCCAGCAATAAACGCCTGCCCGATTCATCATGCACGCACGACTGCAGCCGACCCGCGACCTGCAGATCTCCGAGGTCAGGCACGCGATTCAGGCGCAAGCGATCAAGAAGCAGCAATGCCTGGACAGCCGCAGCCAGATTATCCGGGCGCAGCGAAGACACAGGAATCGGGTCAGACTGAACTGCCTCTCCCTGCCTGTCGATTCCCTGAAATCGCCAGGACTGGCCTGACTCATCAAGCTGTACGGAAAATTGGGAATTGATGCTATAGAGCTGCGCGCCGATTTGCTGCGCATGCAAGGAGATAGAATTTGGTGGCGTCGGATCGGCGCAGATCGCGGGATTTCCAGCACGCATGATGCCGGCTTTTTCGCGACCAATACCCTCGAGATCGGAACCAAGCCAGTCGGTGTGATCAAGGCTGATACTGGTCACCACCGCCACATCCGCATCGATGATATTCACAGCATCCAGACGCCCACCCAGGCCAACCTCGAGCACTGCCACATCTACATCCGCTTCTCTGAAGAGCCAGAGGCCGGCGAGTGTGGCAAATTCGAAATAACTGAGAAGAATATCGCCACGCGCTTGTTCGATACAGGCAAATGCAGCGCACAATGCCTCGTCATCCACTTCACTGCGGTTGATGCGAACGCGCTCATTGAATCTGAAGAGATGGGGAGAGGTATAGCAGCCTACGGTGTAGCCCGATGCGGCGAGGAGATACTCAAGCGCCGCAACACAGCTTCCCTTGCCATTGGTTCCGGCGACCGTGACAACAGCGTGTCCGGGCGAACCGCCTCCCATGAGTTCCCAAACCCGACCAACTCGCTCGAGACCGAGCTCGATTTCCCGGGGATTTACCGCAGAAATATAGTCCAGCCAGTCAGAGAGACTGGCAGACTCCGCAGGCGCTGTGGACATCAGGTTCCGGTATGTCGGTAATGGGTAAGCTTTTTAATGATGGAAGCCACGCGGTCTCGCATGTCTCGGCGGTGCACAATCATATCGATCGCGCCGTGCTCCAGAAGAAACTCACTGCGCTGGAAACCTTCCGGCAGTTTCACGCGCACTGTCTGGCGAATCACATCCGGCCCGGTAAAACCAACCAGGGCGTTGGGCTCAGCGATATTCACGTCACCCAGCATCGCGAGACTGGCGGACACGCCGCCGTAAACGGGATCAACCAACACGGAAATAAAAGGCAGGCCTTCCTCGCGAAGCCGTTTGATTGCTGCCGATGTTTTCGCCATCTGCATCAGCGAGATGAGTGCTTCTTGCATGCGCGCGCCGCCACTTGTCGAGAAACATACCAGTGGCAGGCCCTGACCAATACAGGTCTTCACGGCTTGCACAAATTTCTCACCGACTACCGCCCCCATGGAGCCACCGATAAAACCGAATTCGAATGCTGCAACGACCGCTGGCACACCATTAACAGAGCCCTTCATGACGATCAGGGCATCTTTCTCCCCTGTGCTCTTCTGGGCTGCGCTCAATCGATCCTTGTATTTCTTCAGGTCTTTGAACTTGAGCAGATCAACCGGCTCCATGTCTTCGCACAGCTCAGTCCTGCCTTCGCTATCCATAAATAACTCGAGGCGACGACGCGCGGTAATCCGCAGATGATGGTCGCATTTGGGGCAGACATCATGGTTCTCGGTCAGCGACTTCTGATAAAGCATCGCGTCGCAACGAGGGCATTTCTTCCATACCCCTTCGGGCACAGAACTACGCTTGTTCTCAGCACTCGATGTGCTGATGGAAGGCAGAATTTTGTCGATCCAACTCACTATAAAATCCCTTACTAATCAACAGGGTGTGCTTATTCTATGGCATCCAGTGCCTGTCTTGCCAGTGCGATCGTAGAACAAATCGCGGCACATTCGTCTGCGCTGGGTTGGGCATCGGGCGCGAGTTGCGCGATCTTGTCGACCAGCGCACTTCCGATGATCACTCCATCGGAGATACTCCCCATGGCACGGGCGCTGTCAGCGTCTTTGATACCAAAGCCGATAACAATGGGCAGGTCAGTCATGGTCCGCAGCTCCTGCAACTTGTCGGCGATTTCCTGCTCATTGCTCAGCGCAGCGCCGGTTACTCCTTTGAGCGACACGTAATACAGATAGCCGGTGCAGTGCGCAATAATATCTTTGGCGCGCGCTTCCCTGGTCGTCGGTGCAACCAGATAAATGGTATCAATGCCAGCGGCTTGCAGTTTGCCGCGCAGTTGCGAAGATTCAGCAGGAGGCATATCGACAATAAGAACGCCATCGATACCCACTCGCACTGCCTCATCCACAAATCGGTCGTAACCCATAATCTCGAGCGGATTGAGATAGCCCATCAGTACAATCGCCGTCTCCTGATTGCGCTCACGAAATCTGGCAACAAGATCGAGGGTATCCTGCAAGGAAGTGCGTGAACGCAAGGCACGCTCCACTCCGCGCTGGATAACAGGGCCATCGCTGGAGGGATCGCTGAAAGGAATGCCCAACTCGATGACATCGGCGCCTTGCTCGACAAGCGCATCCATCAGGGCCTCAGTCGCAGCAAGATTGGGGTCGCCTGCGACCAGATACGGAATCAGCAGTTTTCGCTTGCCCGCTTTAGCCGCACTGGTAATTTTTTCTAGCCTGCCCATCCTGCACAATGCTCCTGCTGTATTAATCAAATATTTTTATTGAATAGTTATTCTTTTATTTGCGGCCTGCATCAGAACTCAGAGTTTTATCCCTTCCAGCTTGGCCACCGTTTCGATGTCTTTGTCGCCGCGACCTGAAAGATTGACGACAATCGCCTTGTCTTTGTCCATACCTGCGGCGAGCTGCATCGCGTACGCAACCGCATGCGAGGACTCCAGTGCCGGAATAATTCCTTCGAGTCGTGTCAGTTTGTGGAAAGCATGCATCGCCTCGCTATCCGTAGCGGCGACATAGTTCACTCTCTGCTGATCCTTTAACCAGGAATGCTCGGGGCCCACACCAGGATAATCGAGCCCGGCAGAGACAGAATGGGTTTCGACGATCTGGCCAAACTCATCAGACATCAGGTAAGTACGATTGCCGTGCAGTACGCCAGGTTTGCCAGCGCTTAATGGTGCGGCATGCTCTCCAGTCTCGAGGCCGTTACCTCCAGCTTCGACACCATACATGGCGACTTCACTGTCTTTGAGAAATGGATGAAATAAGCCAATAGCATTGGAGCCCCCACCCACGCACGCAACCAGCGCATCAGGCAATCTGCCAATTTGTTCGAGTGACTGTGCTTTCGCCTCGCGGCCAATAACACATTGGAAATCACGCACCAACTGTGGATAGGGATGTGGGCCTGCTACCGTGCCGATAATGTAATAGGTATTGTCGACATTCGTAGCCCAGTCGCGCAGCGCCTCATTCATTGCGTCCTTG
>JASBUV010000061.1 GCA_030147705.1 Gammaproteobacteria bacterium | reverse complement strand
AAATGCTTGGGCGAGCTTCCGGAAAAACATCAGGCCGTGTTGAAGCGCCGCTTCGGTTTGTTTGACCATGATGTCGAGACTTTGGAGGCGGTAGGCAGGGCAGTGGGGCTTACGAGAGAGCGAGTTCGCCAGATTCAGATGGACGGACTCAAGCAGTTGCGGGCTATTCTTGGGCGCGAAGGGCTGGCAAAAGAGACGGCATTGGCAGCTAATCTGCTGCCCGTGTTGACGGAAGGCTGACTTGAAGCAATTCCGGTGCTGCTTTATGCTTGCGGCCCCTGTTGGCATCACGCTGCCAACGCAGACACAATCTCAAAGGTCGCACAGTGCTTTTTTCCGGAAACAACGGCGCGCTCAAAGGTAAGCTGGTAATCGATTTATCTCGAGTACTGGGCGGGCCTTACTGTTCGCAGATCCTCGGTGATCACGGAGCCGAAATCGTCAAGATCGAACCGCCTCGCGGTGATGAAACGCGCGATTGGGGTCCTCCATTCCAGAAAGCAGGCAGTAACGCTGATCTGAACGACAATGTAAGTACAGCTGACGCTGAGCAAGAGGCCAGCGCTGCCTACTTCATCGGCGTTAATCGCAACAAGCGTTCCATGGGGCTGAATCTCAGTACCGAGGAAGGCAGAAATGTTTTGCTGCGCTTGCTGGAGAAGGCAGATGTTCTCTTGGAAAACTACAAGCCTGGTAGCATGGAAAAGTGGGGGCTAGGCTATGAGGAGGTCTTGCAGCATCGCTTTCCGCGTCTCGTGCATTGCCGCGTCAGTGGATTTGGCAGTGACGGCCCCTGGGGTGGATTTCCTGGTTACGATGCCATTATTCAGGCCATGGCAGGTTGGTTCAGCGTGAATGGCGAGCAGGGCAGCCAGCCAACCCGACTGGGATTGGCGGCGGTCGATATGGGCACTGGCTTGTACTCGGCCATAGCGATTCTGATGGCATTGCTGGAGCGTGAGCAGTCTGGCAAAGGTCAGTATCTGGATATGACCCTGTATGATTGCGCGGTGTCGCTCATGCACCCCCATATTCCCAATTACAATTTCTCGGGAGAGATTCCCGGGCCAACAGGTAACGCCCATCCGAATATCAGCCCTTACGATACGTTCAAGACTGGCACAGTCGATATCTTCATCGGCGCAGGAAACAACCGTGCCTACGCCAAGCTGTGCCGGGAAATCGGCAGGGAAGAGCTGATTTCTGATCCGCGCTTCGTGAATAACATCGATCGCGTCAACAATCGCGTCGAACTCAAACAGGAAATCGAAAACAGCCTGTCTACTCTCGATGGCGAACAGCTGTGCAACTCACTCGCCCAGGCGGGGCTTGCAGCGGGCCCGATCCACAATACCCAGCAGGTTGTTGATCATCCCCACACGCATCATCGTGCCATGACGATCGAGAAAGACTGGTACAAGATGACGGGCACGCCAATCAAGCTGTCTCGCACCCCCGGATCTGTGCGCCATTTGCCGCCTGCCTATGGGCAGCACAGCCGTCAGCTCCTGCAGGAATTTGGTTTCAGCGAGAGCGAAATTTCGAGCCTCCTGGAAGCTGGCGTGGTACTCGAGAAGCGGCAGAGCAGCTGATTCTGCCGCAATACCTCTCGGACTCCCGTTCCGTCCGACAACAGTTGAATCCCTTAACCCCTTGATAAATAACAGCTATTTAAAATAGTTGAAATTTCTTGTTGTGTGTTGCTGATATAGTGTTATAGTCATGTATAACACTAACTCAGAAGCAATGGGTCACCGTGGAAATAAACTGGAATAACAAAGAGCCAATCTATCTGCAGCTCCGCGACCGGCTGGTGGCGTTGATTATGGATGGTGTCTTGCAGGAGGGCGATGCCTTGCCTTCCGTACGCCAGATTTCCAGTGAGCAGCGCATTAATCCGGTGACGGTCTCCAAGGCCATTCAGATGTTGGTGGATGATCAATTGGTTGAGAAAAAACGGGGGCTAGGAATGTATGTTGTCGATGGAGCAAAGAACAAACTCGCAACCGAGGAACGTAACAAATTCCTCACCGAAGAATGGCCACAAATCGCAGAGCGAATTGATCGATTGGGGCTGGAGCTTGATGACCTGCTTGGCAAGTCAACGGATTGATAGAGCGAAAATTCTGGGTATAAACGATGACTGATATCGTACACGCACAAGGTCTCGAAAAATCCTTTGGCAGCTTCAAAGCCCTGGATGGCGTAGACCTGAACATCCCGACTGGTGCAATTAGCGGCCTGATTGGGCCCAATGGTGCCGGCAAAACGACAACGCTCAAGGCCATTATCGGGCTGAGCGATGTCGAAGGTGAGTTGAATGTCGCTGGGCGCGACCCCCGTACTGCGCGCCACAAGCTGATGGAAGACGTGTGTTTCATTGCCGATGTGGGCATCCTGCCGCGCTGGCTTCGCGTGCACCAGTTACTCAACTACGTCGAATCCGTACACCCGAAATTTGATCGCCAAAAGGCCGAAAGTTTTCTGGCTACGACTGATATTCCCGCCAGGAAGCGCGTGAAAGAATTGTCAAAGGGCATGATTACCCAACTTCATCTGGCACTGGTCATGGCGATTGATGTTCGCTTGCTGGTACTCGATGAACCCACTCTCGGTCTCGATATTGTTTATCGCAAGGAATTCTACGATCGCCTGCTGAATGATTTCTACGATGGTGATCGCACCATCATCATCAGCACGCATCAGGTGGAAGAGATCGAAGCCTTGCTCTCACATCTGGTCTTTATCAACAGAGGCAAGATTGTGCTGAATACCATGATGGCTGATCTCGAAGAACGCTTCACTGATTTGCTGGTGAGCCCAGGCAAGGAGGCTCAAGCCGACGCGCTCAACCCGATCAGTCGCCGCAGCACCCTCGGGAAACAGTGTCTGACATTTGAGGGCGTGCCACGTGCACAACTGAAAGAACTGGGAGAAGTCTACACGCCTAGCGTGGCAGATCTGTTCGTAGCAAAGATGCGTGAGGGAAGACATGGATAACTTCAGATTCAGGCAGTTTCATGCGTTATTGAAACGCGAGGTAATCGAACACACCTCAATATTTGTGATCGCGCC
>JASBUV010000029.1 GCA_030147705.1 Gammaproteobacteria bacterium | reverse complement strand
GCGTGTAAGCTTGAAGAACTGATATGACACCCATTGTTCGCCTGTACTGGAGCATCGCCCTGCTGGCGACTCCTGCAAGTATTGCCCTGCTGATTTATTTTGCTGGCGACATCAGCCTCGCAGCCTTCTCCACCCGACCATTCCTGTTTACCCTGACGCTGGTTTTACTTGTTTGGACAGTGCTCGGGGCATACGAGATTTTTCTGAGCGAAAGCAATCTGCGACGCAATTACCCTGTCCTCGCCAATATCCGCTACATGCTCGAATACATACGTCCGGAGATTCAGCAGTATTTCATCGCGAACAACACCGAAGAACGCCCCTTCAGTCGCGAACGGCGGAATCTGATTTACCGACGCTCGAAAGGCGCGAATGACACTCTCCCGTTCGGCACCCAACAGGACATACTGGCGGAAGGGTATCGCAGCCTGAACCACTCCATCCTGGCAACCTCTGTGTCCAAAGAACACGCCCGCGTGCAAGTAGGCAACAGCGCCTGCCAGCAGCCTTATCTGGCATCGCGACTCAACATCTCAGGTATGAGTTTTGGCGCCATCAGCAGCCGCGCGATCGAGGCCATGAACAAGGGCGCCAAGCTGGGTGACTTCGCCCAGAATACTGGCGAGGGAGGCATTAGCGAATATCACCTGAAGCATGGTGGTGATCTGGTCTGGCAGATTGGCACGGGCTACTTTGGTTGTCGAAACGCCGATGGTCGCTTCGACGGCGAGGCATTTCGTCAAAGAGCAACTCTCGATGCTGTAAAGATGATCGAGCTCAAAATTTCGCAAGGCGCCAAGCCTTCACATGGCGGCGTGCTGCCAGGCGCAAAAGTCACCGCCGAGATAGCGCGTATACGGACTGTGGAGATCGGTAAAACAGTTTACTCACCAGCATGCCATCCGGAATTCAGCACACCCCTCGGCCTCATGGAGTTCATCCAGCGCCTGCGGGAGCTCAGTGACGGGAAGCCAGTCGGGTTCAAATTCTGTTTAGGCAAGAAGACCGACTTTATGGCGATAGTGAAAGCCATGCTGGAGACAGGCATCTATCCCGATTTCATCTCGATTGATGGCGCCGAAGGTGGAACGGGTGCCGCTCCTCTCGAGTTCTCAAATCGACTGGGCACACCCTGCATGGAAGCCACCTACTATGTGAACGAGGTGCTGATCGGTGCGGGGATCCGCGAGCAGATGCAGCTCATTAGTTCAGGCCAAACGGCCTCCGGCTTCGATATGCTGGAGAAATTGCTGGTCGGTGCAAACATTGTCAACGCGGCCAGAGCCTTCATGATGTCTGTCGGCTGTGTTCAGGCGCAGTCCTGCAATACCAACCATTGCCCGACAGGTGTCGCCACTCAGGATCCGGCGCGTGCCCGCGCGATCAATGTTGAAGAGAAAGCCCTGCGCGTGAAGAATTATCAGGCGGCCACCATCCATGCCTGTTTTGACCTGATTGGTGCGATGGGATTTGATAACCCGGATCTGGCTACCGCTGCTGACCTTTACACCCGTTATCACGAAGGGTTGAAAAACTTCGATCAGATTTATCAACCACTTATCAAAGGGCAGCTACTTAGCGATTCCATCCCAACTGCCTATCTGCACGACTGGCAGCATGCGTCGGCAAAACACTTCTGACAAAGCACTTCTGAATTGACGCTCCAGCCATCGCCTTACTACAGGGTAGACAGCTATCAGCCGGTCCTATACTGTCATAGCCTCTAGCCTCGTAATGTTGAGTCATCCTGAGACGAGGATAAGCTCATGAAATCCGCGCACAGATTCCAACTCCCTGTTCTTCTCTTGCTCAGCCTGATGGGAAAGTCAGCGCTTGCAGACCAGACCAATCCACAACTCGATGACCTGTTCACTCGTTTGTTAGTTACCGAAGAGCAAACGCAAGTCCAATACATCGAGAACTCCATCTGGAGCATCTGGATGCAACATGACAATGAAGATGTTCAGCGATTGTTGGCGATTGCTACACAGCGTATGAATGGGGGAAATTACCCGGCTGCGATGCTGGTATTCAATGAACTGGTGGACTCATTCCCCGAATTTGCCGAGCCGTGGAACAAGCGAGCAACGCTTTATTATCTGCTCGGCGACTTTGAGGCTTCGCTTGCCGATATCGAGAGAACACTGGAGCTGGAACCGAGACACTTCGGCGCACTCTCTGGACAGGGTCTGATTTATATCCAGCAGAACAAGCTGGGTGCGGCAGAAGATGCCTTTGAGCACTTGTTGACTATTCATCCCAATAGCCGTAGTGCAATCAATAATCTGGAGATGGTCAGGGAAGCCATCAGCCGTAACCTCATCTGAAACCAAGGTTTATTCTGGACGGGTCACCACAACGAAAAAAGGGATGCCGAAGCATCCCTTTTCCGAATTCAACGCGAGTTTACTGACGTGTGCCAGTCACTCCAAAAGCACCGAAGTCACTGCCGAATTCACCTGTCAGTGAATCGCCATCAACTGTTCCGGTAAAGTCCAGATTAATGCTTTGTCCCTGAGCATCGATCGCAGCAGAAAACGCTACGCTGTTGCCATCATAAGTAATACCAGAAACTGGTGCACTACCCATGCCATCAGCCGCCATGCTGCCAGACCCATCTTCGTTCATGGTCAAAGTTGCTGGCATAGCGCCGAGGGGAGTGTTCATTTCGATATTCCAGATGCCCACCCCAGCAGGAGTACTAGTCCCTGCACAGCCTACTAGCACTGTCAGTGCAAATGCCAACAATCCGCTTGTAATTTTCTTCATGTTACTCACCTTATTGTAAATTTTTAGACAGACTGTTTAACAATAGAAGCCTGGAGTGATTCCGTGGCTGCAGCTTCCTGCTGCACTCAACCCCCAATCCCCCTTCTATGTGGAGTTGCCCCAATTGCGAAACCGTGGGCTTATTGTCCTGAGAATATCGAGACAGTCAACTAGAAATAAGGAATGAAAATGTTGCTGAACGGAAATATAGGGCGACTGAACCAATAACACCGAATATCCTCAGAATCGGTGCGCTTGGTATGGACCAAGGGACAACTGGCACTGTTCTGAATCGGATTGCCTCACCATGCCAATTGCAGAATTTCAGTAACTGATTCCGGTGCGGTAATCGCTCTCGGATTCTTGCGCACCACGCGATGCACACTGGCGCGCCGGGCTATCTCTGGTAACTGGTCGGTCTCAACACCGACGTCCCGGAGCGTGGTTGGCAAGTCCAGTGATCTGATCAGTGCCCCCACCGCCTCACCTGCGCTGCCATCGGGCCGCCCCAGCGCTGCGGCAATTTCTCTGTCCCGCTCACCCAGCACATCCCGGTTCCAAGTCAGGACGGCAGGCAGCATCACACAGGAAGTATAACCATGGGGCACCGAACAATAGCTGCCCAGAATATAGCCGATCCCGTGACTCGCTCCGTGCGCAACCGTGCCCAGGCCGCAACAAGCGAGCCATACTGCCTGCTGCGCCAGATTGCGAGCCTGCAGGTCCGCAGGATTGACTTTGACACGCGGCAACGCCTCGGCAAACAAGCGCAATGCATGCAGAAAGTGCCCTGCAAGAAATGGCGTGCAGTCCGATGAGCACAGGCCTTCTGTTGCGTGATCCAGCGAGCGAATCGCGGTCGACATCCAGAGCCATTCCGGCGTATGCAGACTGAGCTCCGGATCATAAATAATCACTTGCGGGCAGAGCCCCGGGGCGCGATAGCCTTCTTTGGCCGCTATCTCTGGATTCAATACACCCGCATTGTTGCTGTATTCAGCACCCGACATGGTCGTTGGCACTGCGATTTGCCGCACCGGATAGTCGCTCGCCGGGCGCCGCACGCTGCCTGCATTGCTGCCAAGCGTACCATCGGAATGTTGCGCAAAGGTGACCAGATCCGCTTCGGAGTCAATCCGTTCGGCCAACGCCAGCTGCGCCGCCTTGCATCCGTCGATTACTGAACCTCCACCAATGGAGATCAGCACATCTGCGTCGAGACTTCTCGCCTGCTCTACTATGCGCATGACATCCGGCCGGGGTGTATGCGCACCGACACAATCGCTGACTCCAACCAGCCTGTCGCCGAGCACACGCTGCAGCTCCGACAGCTGCTCAGTGCGCTTCAGGAGTGAGGAGGAAACGATCACCAGCGCCCGCTTCAGGCCACGCGATTCCAACTCCTGTTGCAGCGCCGTGCAGTAATTGGTACCGCAGTGCACGGTTTCCAGATCACTGTAATGGAAGGAGAATTCGTCTCGTGTTGCGTTTGCGCCCGGAATCACTGTCACCTCTTGCTCTCCCTGTGCTGCTGGTCTGGTTGCGCAACGGCGCAATACCTTCATGGAGCAATTGTCCCACAAACCGCAGCAGGTTAAACGCTACTGAATACGCTTCAGCGCAATGCCACGAGTTCATTTCGCATTCGCTCCGGGCGGCGTTACAATGACGAGATAACATGTACTCAGGGGGATCAAGATGGCCACACTTCTCATTAATGGCGTGGAGTACACGCTCGACATTGAACCGGAGATGCCGCTGCTGTGGGCATTGCGAGACGAACTGGGTCTGACGGGCACCAAATTCGGGTGCGGCATAGCCTCATGCGGAGCCTGTACCGTACAAGTCGATGGCAATGCGGTGCGTAGCTGCGTAACGCCAGTGGCGGCCGTTGAAGGCCGACAAATCACCACCATCGAGGGTCTGGCCCAGGCACTCGGCAATACGTCA
>JASBUV010000002.1 GCA_030147705.1 Gammaproteobacteria bacterium | reverse complement strand
CGACCGTTGTACAGGCCAACGGCAATGGCAACCACGGTTAGCAGAATAATGGGAAGCCTGAATCGGATGACGAACTCCGACCACTGGTGAATGAGTACCTTCATTGGAAATCCCTGTTGTGAAATGGCTAGTGAAATGGCTAGTGAAATGGCTGGCGAGGCGGCTAGTGACGAAACTCGTGATATCTTTACTATGTTAACTTAACGCAGTTAACTTAACATGGTTAACTTAACAATGTAAAGTTTACTTAGTGAACATCCCACGTAGTTACTTCCCTGTCACCTACCTCATTGATAATTGACATTTTTTTCCGCTTCTGCAGAAGCGGTCATACGGTGCAGAAGAGAACAGTTAGGCCTTGAAAACCGACAGCCCACCATCAGCGAGCAGCGCACAACCGGTGACAAACGAGGCAGATCTCGATGCCAGGAAACATACAACTTCGGCTATTTCCGCCGGCTGGGCCGTGCGCTGTAAGGCGTGCAGTCCGGAAACATATGCTTTGCTCTCAGGCGAATTCGCGACCACTTCTCCCATCGGCGTATCCGTACCTCCGGGCAGAATCGCATTAACACGTATGCCGACTGGCCCATACTCAGCTGCCAGATTCCGTGCCAGTCCTACCATGCCTGCTTTGCTTGCGGCATACGCCGACATTCCGGCAAAGCCACACGTCGAGCCGACAAAGCTCGAAACAAAAACCAGATTCCCCTGTGTTGTTAGCAGGTGGGGTAACGCGTACTTGGCGCAATAGAAAGCGCTGGTCAGGTTGGTGAGCAGCGTAGCGTGCCAATCTTCCGCTGCCATTGCCGTGACATCGCCCATCGCACCCAGTGTCCCTGCGTTCGCGATCACTGAATGCAAGCCTCCCAACCGTGCCGCCGTGACTTCCACAAGCTCGGCAACCTGTGACTCCAGGGTTACATCGGCAACCTGCCAGGCTGCGACTCCGCCAGCAGTCTCAATATCTTGCACTACACTCTTCAGGCGTTCCCGGTCGCGGCCCGCTACCATCACTTTGGCTCCTTTGGCCGCCAAAGCCAGCGCCGCCGCTCTACCAATACCCGAACTCCCTCCGGTCACCAATGCCACTTGCTCTGCAAATTCCAAACTCATCGTTATCGCCTCCTTGCTGATTTGCACTCTGTACTCTGCATACCTGGTGCAAATGACTCTAGCCAATCAGGAAGCAAAGTACTGGCCGAATCGAGACGCTATCTTCAAGATTCATTGGCAAGGCGTTCAAGCAAAAGTGTCTTTTCAATTGCCAGTGTTGACACAACATGTATATGCATGTATAAATCCCACCAACTGGAGATATCTAACCGTGTTTGACGTTTGCCTCAACTTTTCAATTCGCAAGGCCAGCCGCGTGCTCAACAAGATTTACGATCGTCACTTGCAGTCTGTCGGAATAAAGTGCACGCAGTTTACGATCCTGCGCATTATTGATTACAAGCAACAAACGACCAGTCTCGAACTTATCGACATCATGCACATGGATCAGACTACGCTTAGCCGATCTCTGAAGCCTCTCATCAGGGATGGTTTCATTGATGTCACACCCGGTGAGGACAGGCGTTACAAGCTACTCTCGCTCTCTCCTTCCGGCACTCGAATCTTCAAACGGGCTTTGAAGGCCTGGCAGGCGGCGCAGGACGACATCCGCTCACGGCTCACCAAAAAGCAACTGGCGGAGCTACTCTCGGTTAGCGACGCAATCGCCGCACTCGATAATTAAGCCGCCAAAACTTTTCTTGGCGGTCTCCGACGGAGATCCAAACCAGACAATTAGACATTCAAAAGCTCCCGCTTCCCAGATCACATACTTGCATATACATGTATAGCTCAGGCAAGTGGGGCAATTGATAACTTAATCGCAATATACATGCATATGCATACTTAGGAGATACCATGGACACCCAACACGACCGATCGTTGATACGGGATTTCTACACTGTAGTTGTCGCGCGACCCAAGCTGGTAATTGCCATCTGCCTGCTTTTGCTGATCGGGGCAGCCAGCTCTCTTCCCAAGCTGGTTCGCGATACACGCGCCGATGCGTTTCTTGCGCCAGACAACCCTGCGCTGGTGTATCGCGATCGGGTCAAGGCTGAATTCGGATTAAGCGACCCATTGGTGGTGGCCGTTGTTCGGGATGCAGAAGGCGGTGTCTTCAATCCTCGCACTCTGGCCCTGATCCAGTGGCTCAGCGATGAAATCTCCGAACTTCCCAACGTCAACAGCGAGCGCCTGATCAGCCTGGCCACAGAAAAAAATATTGTTGGCACTGTCGACGGCATGGAAGTGCATGAATTTCTCGACCCCCTGCCACAGACTCAGCCTGAAGCAGAAGCTATCCGGGCAGCCATCGATGACTTCCCGCTCTATCAAGGTAACCTGGTAGCCAATGACCATAGCGGCTCCCTGATCGTAGTGGAGCTGATCGATGAAGATCTCGCGGAGCAAACCTACCAAAACGTCATGCAGATTATTTCGGGCGCGCCGGCACAAAATGGTGAAGTACTGCATGTAGCGGGCGAAGGTGCGGTGGCCGGCTATCTCGGCAGCTACATCGACGCCGATGCATCCAGACTCAACCCGCTAGCTGCAGTCATCATCACCCTGATCGTGTTCTTTGCCTTCCGGCGATTCACACCGGCAGTATTTTCCAATGTCATTGTTGCCGCATCCGTATTGATGACACTCGGCATCATGGCAGCCAGTGACGTTGCGTTCTTTGTGATTACCAATGCCATGCCTGTGATCCTGATTGGCATTTCAGTTGCTGATTCCATTCACATCTACAATCGTTATTTTGAATTGAAAGCGGAGCACAGCGATCTGGCGCCTCGCGAACTGGTTATTCGCACCATGGAGGACATGTGGCGCCCTGTCACTTTGACCACGCTCACAACCATGGCTGGATTTGTTGGTCTCTACGTTGCTGCAGACATGCCGCCATTCAAGTTTTTCGGCCTCTTTACCAGCCTGGGCGTGTGTATTGCCGGTGTTTATTCACTTCTGTTTATTCCTGCTGTCATCACTCTCAGCAATCCCAAGCCAAGCAGGCAGTTTCAGGCCAGCCAGCAAAAGCGGTCAGAACTGTTCAGCGGCATTATGATTCTGTTGGGCGGTCTGAGCAGAAATCGTTCCCGGCTTGTCGTCTCCGTCTTCGCAGTAATCGCCGTGGTCGGCCTCTACTCCATGAGCGGACTACGAGTTGACGAAGACCGCATCACTACCTTCGCCACGGATGAACCCATCTATCTTGCTGACCGGGCAATTAACCAGCGCTTCGATGGCAGCAGCACGCTCGATATCGTCGTCGAAACCAATGCTCCGGAAGCGCTGTTTCAGCCCGACAATCTGCGTAAGATCGAGGCACTACAAGCGTTTACTGAATCCTTGCCGCATGTGAACGGCTCGACATCGGTCGTTGATTATCTGAAGCAGATGAACCGGGTTCTCAATAATGGCGACAGAGCGGCCTATGTCCTGCCTGATGATAGCGACCTCATCGCACAATACTTCCTGCTCTATGCCGCGTCTTCAGACCCGACAGACTTTGAGGAAGAAATTGACTACGAGTACCGCACTGCACTCATTCGAGTGAATATCGATTCGGGCGCCTATCAGAATGCACGTGTGATCATTCTGGCCCTTGAAGATTACATTGCGCGCGAATTCAATAGCGCGCGCATTCAAGCTAATCTCAGTGGGCGCGTCAATCTGAGCTACAACTGGATTCAGGACCTCGGACGCAGCCATTTTGTTGGTGTTGGCATCGCTCTTCTGCTCGTCTGGCTCTGTTCAGCAATCCTGTTCCGCTCAACTCTCGCCGGTGTTTATTGTCTTCTCCCGGTCGCCACATCAATCTTGCTGGTCTACGCCGCAATGGTGCTACTAGGAATACCTCTCGGTATCGGGACTTCGATGTTCGCTTCGGTTGCCATTGGCCTGGGTGTTGATTTCGCAATCCACACCATCGATCAGATTCGTGCCAACTACCGCAAGCTGAAAAGTAATCAATCAGAGTCAGCAGGCGATACGATGGACATCGCGCTGCAGCAATTTTTCCCCAGCGCGGGCCGGGCACTGCTCTTGAACTTTCTCGCTATCGCTTGTGGCTTCGGCGTGCTTATCAGCAGCAAGGTCGTACCGCTGAACTATTTCGGTACGGTGGTGGTCGTCGCGGTCAGTACCGCGTTTCTCGCCAGCCTTACGTTGTTGCCGGCGCTCATTAAAATCACTCGCCCACATTTTATCGTTGGTGATTCTCCGGCTACTCCGCACAGCGGCGCCCTCCCCGGCGCGATCAGTACAATGCTTGTACTCGTCATGCTCGGTGGCGCCATGCTCCCGAGAAGCGCGCAAGCAGAAAGCGCTCCAGCAATCGACGAGATTGTGGCGCGAATAAACTCCGTTGACGACGGGGCGCAGCTTAGCCGCACACTCACCATGACACTGATCGACAATAATGGACGCGAGCGCGTAAGAGAAACCTACGGCTACCGAAAGTACTATGGCGAAGAAAAACGCTCCGTGCTTTTCTATCGAAGCCCAAACAATGTACGTGGCACCGGCTTTCTCACCTGGGACTATCCTGATCCCCAGATCGAAGATGATCAATGGCTCTATCTGCCAGCTCTGCGGCGCGTACGACGCATATCCGCTTCCGATCGGGGAGACTACTTTCTCGGCACGGATCTGACGTACGAAGACATCAAACTGGAAGGCAAACTGCAACCGGCTGATTACAACTATCGCTTCGTGGAAGCGAATCAAATCGACGGCGTAGAAACCTACCAATTGCTCGCGACACCAAAGTCCGAACAGATTGCGGACGAGCTTGGTTATGGTGAAGTCTCAATCTGGGTGAATACAGCGCACTGGTTAATTGTGCGAGCCGAGTACAAAGACACCAAGATGCAGCCCCTCAAAACGACCCTGTCTCTCGACATACGACCGGTTGATGACATCTGGACTCGACACCGAACTGAAGTCACCAATCATCAAACCGGGCATCGCACTGTATTCGAGTTTTCCGATGTGGACTACACAAGCGAAGTGAATGACAACGTGTTTGAGCAACAGAATTTGCCGCGAGGACTTTAAGCATGGA
>JASBUV010000288.1 GCA_030147705.1 Gammaproteobacteria bacterium | reverse complement strand
TGAGGTGGCCGAACCCATCTTCGCCGAAGACCTCGAGCGCTGGCAAGAATCTGTACAGCGCGCGATTGAACAAGGTGTCGAGCACCGCATTGAAATGCGCATCACACGCAAGGATGGATCGATTCGCTGGATTGAGGCAATTGGCAACGTGATCAGGGACGAGCAAGGCACACCTGTTCGGATGATGGGCACCGCCATGGATGTCACCGAACGCAAAACGGCCGAGTTGTCACTGCATGACAGCGAGGCCGCCAATAGCGCCTTCCTCCAGGCGATCCCGGACTTGATTTTCCGTCTCGACAAGAACGGCGTGCACAAAGACTATTTCATTCCGGAGGCGGAGGAATCGTTTACCAGTGCAGACAAAATCATCGGCAGCACCGTTCATGAATTGCTTCCTGCCGATGTTGCCGCCCTCTATGTTAAAAGCATACAAGAATGTCTCGATCACCGGGCCACGGAAATTTTCGAGTACAGTTTACAATTTGAGAATAATGAGCTTAAGGATTTTGAGGCGCGCATGGTGCCTTTCGGCCGCAATGAAGTGATGGTGCTGGTACGCAATGTCACCGAGCACAAGCAGGCCGAGCGCGAGAAAGAGCACCTGCACGAACAACTTGCGCAATCGCAGAAAATGGAATCCATTGGAAGATTGGCTGGCGGTGTCGCTCATGATTTCAATAATCTGCTGCAAGCCATACTTGGCAATGCCGAACTACTGCGACTCAAGCTTTCACACGACAAGAAACTAAGGTGCCATGTCGAACAGATATTGAGCACCGGCCAACGCTCAGCAGAGCTTACTCGCCAGCTCCTGGCCTTTGCTCGCAAGCAAACAGTGGCGCCGGTACACGCCGATCTGAATGAACTGATTGAACGCACTCTCAAGATGCTCAAACGCCTTATTGGCGAACATATTTCCGTCCACTGGCACCCCTATCCGGTTCCGTTACCTGTGCTCGTCGATACTGCACAGATGGATCAGATTGTAACCAATGTGATGCTAAACGCGCGCGACGCACTCGGCGCGATCGGCAACATCACAGTAAAAACCAGCATCGTCGAAGTTGGCAGCGATGAGTCAGTACATGCTGATCTCACTCGCGGTCGCTATGCCTGCCTGAAAATCACTGATGATGGCGAGGGCATGAGTGAATCGATACTGGAACGCGTCTTCGAGCCTTTCTTCACTACCAAGAAGATCGGCGAGGGTACAGGCCTCGGGCTGGCAATGGTCTACGGCGCAGTGAAGCAAAATCGCGGCGAGGTAGCGATCACCAGTACCCAGGGCAAAGGCACGCAGGTTGAGATCAATCTGCCGCTCCAGGAAAGCGTACCAGTCAGCCTGTCAGTCACTGAGCCCGACCTTGACCATATCGATCTGGCAAACGAAGCGCGGGTTCTGGTGGTTGAGGACGAAGATGCGATCCTGAGTGTGATCAAGGACACGCTGGAACACAAGGGCTATCAAGTGGTCACTGCGGCGACTCCCAGCGAAGCACTGGCCATTTGCAGAGATAACAGCGCCCGGATCGATCTGGTACTCACTGATGTCATCATGCCAGAGATGAACGGCGAGGAATTGGTGGATCGCTTGAGAGAGTGCCGTAAGGATCTGAAGTTTATCTACATGTCCGGCTATCCAGCGGACGTGATCGCAGCCAAAGGCTTGTTGAATCCCGGCATCAATTTTATTCACAAGCCCTTCAACGTGCGCGCACTGACAGACATCGTGCAGCAGTGCCTGCAGCATGAGAACACGGGTATCACCTAGCAACGCATCGACAGACACACCCCAGCATCAGTCTCCCGGTTTGCGTGCCACCAGAAATACCGAGTGCATTTTCCCGGGAGGATCGAACTCCTCGACGATTTCGAATCCTGCTGCGCGGTGACTCGCGATCAGCTCCTCTCTGGAGAATCCCTGTATATCGGGAAACAGTCCGACAAAACTCATGATCGGAAGCAATACCTTCCAAACCCCTTCTGGTCGGGGCGAACAGATACTGCTGCTTATAAAATAGCCGCCCGGCTTCAACAGCTCCCAGCACCTCTGAATAGGCAAATTAACGTCTTCCATGAGGTGCAGGATGTTGAGCCCAAGAATCACATCAAACTGTGCCGCATCGAGCGCCTGCGTGCGGATGTCTGCCACAGCAAAATCAACATTCTCGATGTTCTGCTCGGCCTTCTTGCGATTACCGATCGCGATCATTTTTCGCGCGTAATCAGTCGCCAGAATATGACTCACGTAGGGGGCGTGCAGCAGTGCGGTCGACCCTGTGCCACAACCAAACTCAAATACCCGGTGCTGTGGCTGCAGGTACTTCCGCGTAATCTCGAGCTTCCGCTCATAAGAAGCTGGATCGGCAATCGGCTGCCGCGCGTATCCTTCCGCTACCGCGTTAAAGAGAAACTGTCCTTTTGCCATCGCAATCTCCTTGGCTGTTAGTACCTGATCTTGTGTCTGACGTAGATTCTGCTTATAAGTTACTTTCAATCTCTGCAATTCGCACCGACTGAACGCACCGCCCCTTTTCATCTGGAGCCAACCATGTTTACTTGCTCATACCGCTTTCTTCGACATCGCTTACTGTGCTTGTTTCCGTTCCTGCTCCTTGGAAGCTCGCTTGCCGCTCAGGAAAACCCACCGCAAGGCGCCACATTACCTATTACCGTGCCTCTTCCTGCACTGCTGGAAAACCGCGAAGTACTTATGGTGAGAGTCGACCTGGAACCGGGCCAGGCATCGCAACCCCACCGCCATCACGCTCATGTCATGGTGTATGTCCTCTCGGGTGAAATCGAGATGCGTGTCAACGAAGAGGAAGTTGTTCGTCTGGGACCAGGCCAGACGTTTCTGGAGACCCCGGATGACGTACATAGCATGAGTAGGAATGCCAGCACTACTGAACCCGCCAGTTTTCTGGCTATACTTATCAAGGAAGCCGGAGCTCCGGTAACTGTTCCGGCCGACTAGGAGAATCAAAAGGAAATAGCTGAATCGCTCTCCCTGCCTGGCTACATGGCCGACAGATTGTGTTTCGCAGCACCCTGACCGCCAGGATTGGCAGCACCAATCCTGGTTAAGCTTTAATGATGCACTTCACGCATCTCGATCTGACCACCGTGAATTTGTAGACTCTTGAGCCTATCCCCCGCACAGCAATACCTTCAGGACTTTGTCAAAAGGGCCTATTCGACCAACGCGAGTAGCTGGCCTGCAGATGACAAAGCCTTGCCTGCAATGGAGGCATTACAGCAGAAGCTCGACCCCTCCGGTCAGGATGCAATTGTGCTGTGTTTCGCGCTCGCCAAGATTCATGACGATCTCGGAAACTACGAGCGCGCCTTCAAATTGTTCTGTGAAGGGAACCGGCATCATGCGCGCAACAAAACCGACACGATTGAGGATGCGCGTGACTCCGCAGCTATGGTGCGAGAGGTTTTTTCGAACTTGAATCTCTCTTCGATTACTCCTGCGCAAAGCGAAGTCCGGCAAAGACCAGTCTTTATTCTCGGCATGCCTCGCTCAGGAACGTCGCTGGTCGAGCAGATTCTGGCCACGCACAGCAAGGTGTATGGCGGCGGAGAACTCGGCTTGTTGGGCCAGTGGTGCTTCGGCTATCTCAAGCTCGCCAGAACCCATGGCAAGAATCTGCAATTACAAAACTACGTTGGCCAGTTGCGCAGCCACTACCTGTCCGGTATCGGCAAGCTTAGCGACAAGCCCGTGGTGACAGACAAGATGCCTGTCAATTTCTTCTGGCTCGGTTTCCTGCTGCTGGCACTCCCCGAGGCGGTAGTGATTCATACAAGTCGCGATCCCATGGCG
>JASBUV010000287.1 GCA_030147705.1 Gammaproteobacteria bacterium | reverse complement strand
TGGGGAAACGGCGGCTGAACTTATTGGCGAGCTACAATCCAAACACTATTCTGCAGTTGAGATTGACGACAATTTCTCTTCCCTGCTGTTCGACAATTATCTCGATCTGCTCGACGGCCAACATCTCTATTTCCTGAAAAGCGATGTTGATGAACTGAGTGCCTATCGCTATACACTGGATAACAGTCTGCAGGCAGGCAACGTTGATGCAGGTTTTGAAATTTACAATCGTTATTACCGTCGCGTGCTCGAGCGCCTCATCTATGCCATCAATCGCATAGAGAACCATATCCCGGACATGGACTTTACGATCGATGAAACCATCGCTGTCGATCGTGAAGACGCCCCATTTGCCAACGACACCGCGGAGCTCGACGAGATCTGGCGCAAGCGAATCAAAAACAGCGTGCTCAGCTTGCGACTGGCTGGCGACGATAACGATGAGATCAAGGAAAAGCTCTCCCGGCGCTATCGCAATCAACTCAGCCAGGTTCTGAAGACCAATGGCAAAGACATATTCCAGTCTTACCTGTCGTCAGTTGCGAAGTCAGTTGATCCGCACACGGATTACTATTCGCCTCGCGACTCTGAAAATTTCAACATGCAACTCTCCTTGTCACTGCAAGGAATCGGTGCCCAGCTGACCACTGAAGACGAATACACCAAGGTCGTTGAACTTATCAAAGGCGGCCCTGCTGAGCGTGATTCGGAATTACGCGCAGGCGATCGCATCATCGGCATCGGTCAGGGTATCGATGGCGAAATTCAGGACGTGGTTGGCATGCGCCTCGATGATGTTGTTTCACAAATTCGCGGAGAGAAAGGCACTGTCGTCCGTCTCAATGTGATTCCGGCAGACGCTGTGAGTGAATCAGCTGCCACTATCGTCAGCATCACTCGCGACACAGTAAAGCTCGAAGACCAGTCAGCGAAGAAAGAGGTCATCGAACTCAGCTACAACAATCAGGACTATAAGCTGGGTGTCATTACGCTGCCGACCTTCTATTTCGATTTTGAAGCAGCGTCGCGCGGCGATGAGGACTTCAAGAGCACAACTCGCGACGTTCGCGCTCTTCTCGAAGAGCTGAAAGCGGAAGAAGTCGACGGCGTGGTCATGGACTTGCGTAATAACGGTGGTGGTAGTCTTAGCGAAGCCAATCAACTGGTTGGACTGTTTATTGAGACCGGCGCAACTGTACAGATCCGTTACTCAGGAATCCGCAATGGCTTCACACGCTCCTTCGGCGACAACGACCCCGAGGTAGCCTATAGCGGACCACTCGCTGTCCTTGTTAATCGTACCAGCGCGTCTGCCTCTGAAATTTTCGCTGGCGCAATCCAGGATTATCAACGCGGGATTGTTCTCGGCGGTCAGACTTTCGGCAAAGGCACTGTTCAGGAAATCATCCCGATGGACTACGGGCAGGTTAAAGTCACCCGGTCGAAGTTCTATCGCATCTCTGGTGCCAGCACACAGCACCGCGGTGTAATCCCGGATATCACCTTCCCTGATTTCTATGATGCCTACGACGATATCGGCGAGAGCAATCTTGATGGCGCCCTCCCCTGGGATACCGTGCGTCCAGTCGAGTACCGTCCTTATAACGCCATTCAGGCCATGCTACCTGAACTGCGTTCACGTCATATTGAGCGTGCGGAGGAGTCTCCTGACTTCATCTACCTGATGGATCAGATCGAACGTACCCGCGCAGCACGGCAACGTGAAGAAATCTCGCTGAATGAAGAAACGCTGAAGGCGCGCCGCGAGGCAGAACGCCGCGAAGAATTCGACGCCAACAATATGCGTCGCTTCCTCAAAGGCCTGCCCATGCGTGAGTGGGTAGCTGCTGATGACGAGGTCGAAGATGAGGTGGAGCAAGATTCGCCGGTCAATGACGACATCAGCATTGCTGCTAATGAAGAAGAAGAAGGCACCGAAGAAGAGCCTGAAGAGCAAGATCCACTGCTGCTCGAAAGCGGCCGTATTCTCGCGGACTTCATTTCCCTGTCAGAGCGTCGCCTGTCCCAGGTAGACAACCTTCCCAACCGACGCTAGTCGCGTACTCAATTTCCGCTCATAAAAAAGGCCCCCTGGGGATGGGGGCCATGAAGCGGGGTCAAGCTCTAGGAGGGTCAATCAATTTGAAGTTGATTGAAACTCGAGTTCATTACACCAAAACTTTCTGTCAGCCATAGATGGCAAATGAGGCGATCTACAGGTTAATTGTGGCGGGAATATGGCGGGTATTGCTCAAATTTTGCAGCTTTTTTGCTCGGTTTTTGGTGCGGGGAACGCTGACTGCGCCGCATACGCTCCTGTCGAACTGCGAGAGTTCTCATTCTCCCCCTCCGCGTTGGTGCACTAGACCGAAGCATCATGCGGGTATCAGCGCCAGCGGTATCCGAAGGTCACGTAGGGAGAGATTGATAATTAATTCAGCTTAGCTGAATTAATTACCCTGCGGGCAGCGCTACGCGCTGTCTGCGCCGCTTACGCGGCTTTCGAACTGCGAGAGTTCTCATTCTCCCCCTCCGCGTTGGTGGATGAGCAGGAGATTTGTTTGGAATTCGGTGGGAGCTGCTGCAGCGGAGTTGAGAGATGTGGCGGAGGGGGAGAGATTCGAACTCTCGGAAGACTTTCACCTTCGCTGGTTTTCAAGACCAGTGCATTCAACCGCTCTGCCACCCCTCCGCGACAGGGGCAGAATCTTACACTAAATGGCGTGTGAGTCCAACGTGTTTACGGGCTCTGGGGCGGGTTTTTGGGGCTTCCTAAAATGATTGATTTTGGGCCGGGGCACGGTATGATGTTGGGCATGCACATCACTGCGATTCAGTCTGCAAGACCTTGAATTTCATTACTTTAATCCCGATATATTAAGTATGGTCAAGCCTCCGGTGTCACAACCGGGGAGATTGATTGCGGTAGATTTGCCTAATTGACACTCTGCTGGAGAAAACGATGAACGATGTAAATGTGACTCATGCTAATAATGCAACTATTGCTGGCCAGCGGTCGGCGATTGCGGTCAACAAAGTTCTGAAGAATACCTATCTGTTGTTGGCCATGACTCTGGCCTTCAGTGCAGTAACTGCACTATTGAGTTTTAATGCTCAGCCCATTGGCATCTTCCCTATGCTGATTGGCTTCTACGGCCTGCTCTTTCTGACTCACAAGCTGGCCAATAGCGCCTGGGGTTTGCTTGCGGTATTCGCGTTTACCGGCTTCCTTGGTTACACCATCGGCCCGATGATGGGCATGCTGATGTCGATGTCTGGTGGCAGTGAAGTTGTCGCCAAGGCACTGGGCGGCACCGCTTTCATCTTCTTCGGGCTGTCAGGTTATGCCCTGGTATCCAGAAAAGATTTCTCATTCCTGAGCGGCTTCCTGTTTGCCGGTTTTCTGGTACTGCTGGCAGCGATGGTCGTTCAGATTTTCTGGCCAATGCCTGCGTTGCAGCTGGCCATGTCGGTAGGCTTTATCCTGTTTTCAAGTGCAGTGATTCTGTATCAGACAGGTGAGATCGTCCGTGGCGGCGAGCAAAACTATATTCTCGCTACCGTTACCCTGTTCGTCTCTCTGTACAATATTTTCATCAGCCTGGTAAATCTGCTGATGGCATTTTCAGGTGACGAATAAGTCGCCTGCGAATTGAATCAAGCCCCAGCTTGTCTGGGGCTTTTTTGTTTCTGCTTTTGCCTTGTCCGTTCAGCAAATGAAATTCACTCTAGTTATCTACACTGCCCCTTTCAGTCACGAAGCCTCATCGACTGCGCTACGGTTCGCCAAGACGCTGATTGACGAGGGGCATGAGATCTATCGTTTGTTCTTCTTTTCAGATGGCGTGCACAACACATCTCGCATGGCAGTTGCTGCCCAGGATGAGGTCAATATACCCGCGCAGTGGCACGATCTGATCAGCCGCTATGAACTGGATTCTGTTGCGTGCGTTTCCTCGGCAATCAAACGTGGCATCCTCGATGAGAAAGAGTCGGCGCGTCACGAACTGGACGCCACAACGATACATAGCAGTAGCGAGATTGGCGGCCTTGGCCAGTTTATTGACGCCAATATCAACTCGGATCGGATCATCAGTTTCGGCTAGAACGCACTGAGAACACCCGTATGAAAAAGCAGACTTTCACCTTCATCAGCCGCGCGGCCCCCTATGGAAGCAATCGAGCACAGCTTTGTCTCGACGCCGCTTTCGCTGCAGCCGTCTTCGAGCAGAAAGTGAACTATCTGTTTATGGGTGACGGAGTTTATCAATTGCTTGCAGACCAGGACGCTGAGGACATTGAAACCAAGACGCTTGGGCGAGCATTGGAAACTCTCGACTTGTACGGAATTGAAAACGTCTACGCACTCGAAGCAGACCTTAAAGAGCGCAATCTCTCCGACAAGGACTTGCTGGCAAGAGTCGAGATTCTCGGTAACGACGCAGCCAAAAGCCTTATTGCCAAATCCGATCGAGTGATTAACCTGTAAACCCTGTTCAGCTTCGAGAGAAAGTCGACAGTAACTCAGCGAACTCTCTCAGAGAACACTCAAAGAACACCCAGAGACCAGCCATGAGCACCCTACACACCATCGCCAAAAGCCCCACCTCCAACTTGTTGGAGAGCTGTCGGCAATTGCTCGGGCAGAATGAGAACCTGCTCTTCATCGAAGATGGTGTTTACTATGCCAGTCGTGAAGACCTGCTCGCCACTATCCCTGGTAAACGAAAACTCTATGCCTTGCGGGAAGACATTCTTGCGCGCGGAATCCAGGGCAAGATTACCGACAGAATCGAATTAGTCAGCATGCACAAATTTGTTGAACTGTGCTGCGAACACAAAAAGATTATCAACTGGTTCTGAAACCTTACTGACGAACCTACCAATACCTTGCCAGCGATAAAGATCATGAGCGAACTTGAGGAAACAGGCGATGGGACAGAAAGCTTGTTTGACAAGGAAGGTTTTCTGCGCGATCTGCACAGCTGGAATGAAACCGTGGCCGCCACAATCGCTCAAGATGTGAATATCACGCTTGCGGACGCGCACTGGGAAATTATTCACACACTCAGAAAGTTCTACAAGACTCATCAGGTGTCTCCAGCAAACCGTGCGTTCGTCGCGCTCGTCAGGCGCGAACTTGGAACGGACAAAGGCACTAGCGCCTATCTGATGAGCTTGTTCAGAAATCCGGAGAACAACAAGGAAAGCGCCGCCAAACTTGCAAGCAAGATTGCCGGCTTGCCAAAACCTGACAATTGCCTGTAGCGAATTTTGCTGTTCTAGTGAATGGCTTGTTGGTACCAGTTCAGCTTCTCGTGCAAGCTGACTACTTCCCCGATTATCGTCAGTGTTGGCGCTTGTAGTTCCGCAGCAGCAACCTTCTCGGCAATCGTTGCCACAGTGCCAATAACCATTTTCTGATTTGCCGTAGTGCCCTGCTGCACGACAGCGACTGGCGTTGCTGCGCTGAGACCGTGCTTGATCAATTGCTCACAGATCTGCGGCAATCCAACCAGCCCCATGTAGAACACCAGCGTCTGCTGCTCAGCGATAATATTCTTCCAGTCCAGATCAAGCTGGTCATTCTTCATGTGCCCGGTAAGAAAGCGCACGGACTGTGCGAAGTCCCGATGCGTCAATGGAATACCGCAATAGGATGCACAACCAGAAGCTGCTGTGATGCCAGGTACAACCTGAAAGGGAATGCCGGCTTCCGCCAGCTCAGCCAATTCTTCGCCGCCACGGCCAAAAATAAAGGGGTCGCCGCCCTTCAAACGCAGCACACGCTTTCCTTCGCGGGCATACTTCACCAACAGTGCATTGATGGATTCCTGCGGAACCGGGTGGTGTTTGGGCTCTTTGCCCACATGCACTCGCTCGGCGTCTGGCCGAACCTTCTTCATGATCTCGGGAGAAACCAGGCGATCATAGAGCACGATATCAGCCTTGTGCATAAGTCTAAGTGCACGCAGGGTGAGTAAATCCGGATCACCAGGGCCTGCCCCAACCAGATACACCTCCCCTCTTCCACGCGCTTGATGACTGGCTTGCCAGCTCTCGATCTGCGCATTGAGATGCTGTTCAGCTTTTGCATCCTGTCCGCTATACACCAATTCGGGAACGTCGCTGTCCAATACCGACTCCCAGAATCGGATACGGTCGGAAAAACCGGAAACCCTGGATTTGACCAGTTTCCGATAGTTTCGCAACAGCAAGGCGAGGTTGTTTATTCTGGACGGAACAGCGACTTCATTAAGCTCTTTCAGATGGCGAGTCAGGATCGGCGAACTGCCACCACTGGAGATAGCGATCACGATCGGAGAACGGTCCACGATAGCAGGCATGATAAAAGAACACAGCTCAGGCTGATCGACGACATTCACTGGCAAGTCGAGCCGATGCGCCTCTTCACTAACAGCACGGTTTACTTCCAGATCGTCGGTGGCTGCAATGACCAGTACCGCGTCTGCAAGATGATGGGGAGAAAACGTTTCTCGCACCAGCTCGATAGAGTTTTCAGCAGCGAGCTGCTCCAGTGCAGCGCTGAACTCGGGGGCAACTAATTGCACCTTGCCGCCTGCGCGTAACAGCAAACTGGTTTTACGCTGAGCGATTTCACCGCCACCAACTACAACACATTTCCTGCCCTTGATGGTCAGGAAGATTGGCAGAAGTTCCATTACTCGAGAAACTCAATGCCATTCATGTATGGCTGCAATGCTGCGGGGATTCGTATACGACCGTCGGCCTGCTGATAGTTCTCCATGATCGCCACCAGAGTTCGACCTACGGCCAGGCCGGAGCCATTGATCGTATGCACCAGTTCCGGCTTACCCGTTTCCTTGTTGCGGTAGCGCGCCTGCATACGTCGCGCCTGAAAGTCCGTAAAAGTACTGCATGATGAAATCTCACGATAACAATCCTGCGAGGGCAACCAGACTTCGAGATCGTAAGTTTTGTGTGAGGAGAAACCCAGATCACCACCGCACAACAACACCTTGCGATAAGGCAGTTCCAACAACTGCAAAATCTTCTCCGCATGCCCGGTTAGTTCTTCAAGGGCTTGTTCAGAGGTATCAGGTGTCACAATCTGAACCAACTCGACTTTCTCAAATTGATGCTGACGGATCATTCCCTTGGTGTCTTTACCATAGCTGCCCGCTTCTGATCGAAAGCAAGGTGTGTGACAGGCAAACTTCAGAGGCATCTGATTGGCGTCCACGATTTCATCGCGTACCAGATTGGTCACAGGAACCTCTGCTGTCGGGATCAGGTGATAGCCATGCTCGCCTTCCAGACGGAACTGATCTTCAGCAAACTTTGGGAGTTGGCCTGTGCCTAACAGCGATGCCTCATTGACGATGAATGGCACATTAACTTCCGTATAGCCATGCTGGCCGGTATGCACATCAAGCATGAGCTGCGCGATAGCGCGATGCAATCTCGCCGTAGCACCTTGCATCACAACAAACCGAGAGCCAGTGAGTTTGGTTGCCGCCGCGAAATCCAGGCCCTGCTTCAGGCCTTCTCCCAATTCGGTATGATCCTTGATATCGAAATCGAATGTCGGCACGTTACCCCAGGTGGAAATGACCTGATTGTCTTGTTCGTCATTGCCTTCCGGGACTGACTCATGCGGAATATTCGGCACACCCATCAGGTAATTGTGAAACTCTGACTGCAGAGCATCCAGTTGAGTCTTCTTGCTTTCCAGATCCTGCTTGATGGCTTCCATGGACTGCAGGATCTCACTCACATCCTCTCCTGCTGCCTTGGCTTTACCAATCGACTTGGAACGTGAGTTACGCTCATTCTGAAGCGCCTCAGTCTGTAGCTGGATCTCGCGTCGCTGACTGTCCAGAGCGGTCAGTTTCTCCACATCGAGTTCGAATTTCTTCTTTTTCAACAGAGTCGCGAGCGCGTCGGCTTCAGCACGAATCCTTTTCGGGTCTAGCATGATGACTTCCTGGGTGGTTTACAGAATAAGGCGTGCCAGTTGCATACCGGCAAATGCTGCCAAAAGACAGATCAGCACGCTGCTGATGATATATAAAACGGCGGTATTGTAATTGCCTTGCTGGATCAACAAAAGTGCATCGAGCGAATAGGTGGAAAATGTCGTGAATGCGCCCAGATAGCCAATGACAATCAGGGGGCGCCAGGTATCGACCAGCTGCAGTTTTTCCAGAAACACCACAAAACAGAGGCCAATGAGCAAGCTGCCCAGCACGTTGACCGTAAATGTCCCCAGAGGAAAGGCCGAGGTATTCCAGCGCTCGGCAACAACACTCAAATAATAGCGGCTCACCGCGCCCAGAGCGCCACCGCAAGCAATGGCCAGAGTTGTGTACATGATGCAGTGTCCCCTGCTCTGACTAAGCTAGTTAACGTGGGTATTTTCGATAATCTCGATGCCGCTCGGCGGCTCGAAAACGAATTCACTGTCTGCAATCGCTGTATTGCGCTCTACTGCACTAAACCGCCATACCGTTTGCTCACCATTCTTGTTGCGCAAATGGATCATGTCCAGCTCATCGCTCACAAAGGTGATCTTGATTTGCGAATAGACGCTGTCTGGCGCGCGTGGGGTCAGGATGAATTCGCTGATATTCGCTGTGACTTCCGGGGCCAGCGCCGTACTGTACTCTTCGCCGAGATTATCCGTCTGGCCGCTCAGCAATTGGGCGGCCAGTTCTGAGCGATCACTGTCCCAGTTCTCGATCACTACCTGCTCAAGATCAGGCTGGTAATTCCACAACAGCTCGCCATTGGTCACGACGAGTTCCGGAAACGGGGTCAGCGTCTCCCAGTAGAAACCATTTGGCTTTTTGAGCTGCATGCGGATATCGCTTTCTTCCAGCACCCCGCCATCTGACTCAACAATCAATTGCTCCACATCCGCGCGCAAGGTTCGGATATCACTCAATAATGCATCAAGCGCTGCCAGATCGTCTTGTTGTGCTATAGAAGGCGCAGAGACATTGAAGACAACAGCGAACAAGAAGAGAGCTGCTGTATTGACTGAACGTGGCATGGGGTGAGCCTTTGTCGAAGAGCCTTTGTGGAAGAGCCTTTGCAGAGAGAGCGGCGCAGGATCAGCTGCGCGGCGGTGGCGGAGCAATCACTTCACGTGAACCATTGCTACTCATTTCCGACACAACGCCAGCCGCTTCCATGGATTCTATCATACGGGCTGCGCGGTTATAGCCGATACGCAGTTTGCGCTGTACCGCCGAGATGGAGGCCTTGCGCGACTCCGTTACAAAGCGTACTGCTTCGTCATAGAGCGCATCGTCTTCTTCACCTTCGCCGCCACCTCCCATGCCAGGCATACCGGTATCAGTATCATCCGATGCCTGGGTTATTTCATCGATGAATACCGGATCGCCGCGCTGTTTCCAGTCGTCGACCACGCGATGCACTTCTTCATCGCTCACGAATGCGCCGTGTACACGCGTTGGCACTCCGCCACCGGGAGGCAGAAACAGCATGTCACCGTGGCCCAGTAGTTGTTCAGCTCCGCCTTCACCGAGGATTGTGCGCGAATCCACTTTGGATTGAACCATGAACGACAGGCGAGTCGGCACGTTCGCCTTGATGAGACCAGTCAGTACATCCACTGACGGACGCTGCGTCGCGAGAATCAGGTGTATGCCAGCGGCCCTGGCTTTCTGGGCGATACGCGCGATCAGCTCTTCCACTTTCTTGCCGACCACCATCATCATGTCGGCAAGCTCGTCGACGATCACCACGATACAGGGCAATGCTTCCAGCTCAGGAGCGGATTGTTCTTCTTCCAACAGCATCGGGTCCGGACGCCACGTGGGATCAATAATCGGTTTGCCCATCTTCTTCGCATCAACAACCTTCTTGTTGAATCCGGCAAGATTGCGAACGCCGAGCGCAGACATCAATTTGTAGCGCCGCTCCATTTCGGCAACACACCAGCGCAGGCCATTCGCCGCATCCTTCATGTCCGTAATAACCGGTGTGAGCAGATGTGGTATCCCGTCATAAACTGACAGTTCCAGCATCTTCGGATCGATCATGATGAGTCGCACCTGCTCTGGTGTTGATTTGAACAGCAGACTCAGAATCATTGCATTGATGCCAACCGACTTACCTGAGCCGGTGGTACCCGCAACGAGCAAATGCGGCATCTTGGCAAGATCCACAATG
>JASBUV010000280.1 GCA_030147705.1 Gammaproteobacteria bacterium | reverse complement strand
GGTCAGAGGGTTCATCGCTTCGTCAATTCGCAACCCTTCTCGATAGGGCCAATCAATAATCGCGAAACGTGACCGAATACCGGGCATGGTCTCCGGCTGGACTATCGTCTCGAACTCCACATATTTTGCTTTGGAAGTTGGTTCGAAGCGGTTGAGAATATCGGCGAGCGGGATTCCTATCCAGGGCACCACCATGGACCAGGCCTCAACACAGCGCAGTCGATATATACGCTCCTCCAGCCGATGCGGCTGGATAATGTCTTCCAGATTGTAAACACCGGGCTTGGCGACTTCGCCGGCAATCTCTACCGACCAGGGGTCAGGTTTGAATTCGCCAGAATTGGCAACAGGATCACCCTTGTCCATGCCGAATTCATAAAAATTATTGTAGCGAGTCACATCTTCGTACGGAGTCAGATCTTCACCCGTAAAGTACGGCTCACTATCCGGGGCAGGCTTGATGTCATTGAACTTCTCACCCCACCAGACAGTAGGTGCGGTTCGTTGCTGGGTAACCGGCACAGTGGCCTTAAGCTGCCCATTTTGCGCCAGCGCCGGAGGTACCATTCCCGCCATGGCAGCCCCCATGAGCAGCTTGCCACTATCGAACATGAATTTACGCCGCTCCCTGTAAACACTCTCCGGTGTGATTTCTGAGGGAAGTATGTCTGCAGGTTTCTTGATCAACATGTCGAGTACCTTGTCTGATGAATTTTCTCGCTGACTGGGAATTCACTTGAATAAAGCTCTTCCACCACACAGTCAGAGTACGCCAGTATTTCGAAATCACTGGCAGCGTTACCCCATAGGACAGGGATAGACGCTTTTAACTTTCGTCACTTACCGCGTTTTTGCTGCTCTTCGTATTGTCTGCTGCTTCGCCCGTTTCAGGACTTGCATCTTTATTACGCTTGAACTGCCTACGATACACCCAGCCTATCGGACCAGAAGACGCATAAATAATACACATCAGCCACAATACCTCATGTGGATTCTGCGCAATAACAGCCAGCAATACCACAGCCAGCAAAAACACCATGTAAGGCACAGTTCCCTTGAACTGCAAAACCTTGAAGCTGAAGTAGCGATAATTCGAAATCATGAGCAGGCCAGCGAAGATAGTCAGGATCACCGCCAGATAAGACACCATCGGGGTCGCAGCGATATCGTATTTGAAGGCAACCCAGGGCCCAAAGGTGACGAACCCGGCCGCTACCGGGCTCGAGAGACCAACGAAGAAGCGCTTGTCCACAGTGCCCAACTGCACGTTAAAGCGGGCCAGCCTCAAGGCCGCGCAAGACATATAGATAAAGCTTGCTGCCCAGCCGACCTGCCCCAAGGGCTCGAACGCCCAACTGAACATGATCAGAGCAGGCGCTACACCGAAAGACACCATGTCTGACAGGCTGTCGAACTGCGCACCGAAAGCGCTCTGGCTATTGGTCATGCGGGCGATCCGGCCATCGAGTCCGTCACACACCCCCGCGATCAATATCGCCCAACCAGCCTCATTGAAATTACCGGACATGCCCGCGATGACGGCGTAAAAGCCTGCAAACAACGCGCCGAGAGTGAGTAGGTTCGGCAGCAGATAGATGCCTCTGCGGCGAATTTTGCGCCCCCCCTCAGAAATGAACTCCTCGTGCTCATCGATCGGCAGCAGACTATCCGAATCCTGCTCTTCATCCTCACCGATGTGGAGCTGCTCCGACTCAAGATCAATCGGGTTATCTGCTTCGTCCTTTTTACCTGCTTCGTCTATTGCCATGGTATTCCCACTCGCCCGAGGCCAGCTCTGGACGCGTTAGTCACTCAAAAATAACGTATTTTTCGATTATACAGGGTCACCCGGGGTGTTTTGCCACCCATTTTATGATTTTACCCCGCAATAGAGATGCTATATGATCGCGCCTCACCCAAAATCGGATTACCCAAAGGCACTGGCCTGCATGCTGGCGCCTTGCTCAAGATAGTCAGAAAGCAACGGAGCAACCCCATGAATTACTTTAATACGCTGCCCCTTCGTCTTCAGTTGGAACAACTGGGCAAGTGCCGCTTTATGGACCGAAACGAATTCAGCGACGGCGTAGAAAAACTCAAAGGCAAGAAAGTTGTCATTGTAGGTGCAGGTGCACAAGGCCTGAATCAGGGCCTTAACATGCGTGATAGCGGCTTGGATGTCTCATTCGCACTACGCCAGTCAGCAATCTCAGAGCAAAGACCTTCTTACAAGAATGCGACAGAGAACGGCTTTACCGCAGCGACTTACGAAGAACTCATCCCGACTGCCGATCTGGTACTCAACCTGACCCCGGACAAGCAGCACAGCGATGTCGTCAAGCAAGTCATGCCACTGATGAAGCAAGGCGCTTGCCTGGCTTATTCCCACGGCTTCAACATCGTCGAGGAAGGCATGCAGATCCGTGAAGACCTCACCGTAGTCATGGTCGCACCAAAATGCCCTGGCACGGAAGTTCGTGAGGAATACAAGCGTGGCTTCGGTGTCCCTACCCTGATTGCCGTACATGCTGAAAACGATCCAAACGGCGATGGCCTCGACATCGCAAAAGCCTACGCAGCCGCAACAGGCGGACACCGCGCAGGCGTGCTCGAGTCCTCATTCATTGCCGAAGTGAAATCGGACCTCATGGGCGAGCAGACCATTCTCTGTGGCATGCTGCAAACCGGCTCAATCCTGTGCTTCGACAAGATGGTCGAGAAAGGCATTGATCCAGCGTACGCCGCCAAACTGGTCCAACATGGCTGGGAAGTCGTTTCAGAAGGCCTCAAGCACGGCGGCATCACCAACATGATGGACCGCCTGTCGAACCCGGCCAAACTCGTTGCCAATGAATTGGCAGAGCAGCTCAAGGAAATCATGGCCCCTCTTTTCCAGAAGCACATGGATGACATCATCACAGGTGCATTCTCCAGCGGCATGATGGAAGACTGGGCGAACGACGACAAAGATTTGCTGGGCTGGCGTGAAGCCACTGCAGAAACCGCATTCGAAAAAGCCGAAGCAGGCGACATGGATATTTCCGAGCAGGAATACTATGACAACGGCATCCTGATGGTCGCCATGGTTAAAGCTGGCGTGGAACTGGCCTTCGAAACCATGACTGCAAGCGGCATTATCGAAGAATCAGCGTACTACGAATCTCTGCATGAGGTTCCCCTGATTGCCAACCTGATTGGCCGCAAGAAGCTGTACGAAATGAATAAGGTCATTTCCGACACAGCTGAATACGGCTGCTACCTCTTCTCCCACGCCTGTGTACCACTGCTCGAAGATTTCATGAAGACCGTCGATACAGACGTGATCGGCAAAGGTCTGCAACTGAACGATCTGGGCGTGGACAACGCAGAGCTCATCGCAGTGAATGAAGCAATTC
>JASBUV010000276.1 GCA_030147705.1 Gammaproteobacteria bacterium | reverse complement strand
TGGCGGCTCGCCCGAAGATCAACTGGAATCGACTGACATCCTGCGCGACAAGGGCCTGCGACGTGTCGGGCCTTATCGTATTCCGCGCACCATGAGCAGTTCGGTGTCCGCCTGTCTGGCAACGCCTTTCAAGATCAAGGGAGTGAATTACTCTATTTCCTCTGCCTGTGCGACCAGTGCCCACTGTATTGGCAACGCGGCAGAACTGATCCAGATGGGCAAGCAGGACCGCGTTTTCGCCGGTGGCGGCGAATCCGAACACTGGACCATGTCGCATATGTTTGATGCCATGGGTGCTCTGTCAACCAAATATAACGAAACGCCGGAGAAGGCCTCCCGCGCCTTTGATGCCGATCGGGATGGCTTTGTCATCGCCGGTGGCGGCGGCATGCTGGTGTTGGAAGCGCTCGAAGTCGCCCAGGCACGCGGCGCGAAGATCTATGCAGAGTTGACCGGCTATGCAGCAACCTCTGACGGCTACGACATGGTCGCTCCCTCAGGTGAGGGCGGTGCCCGCGCCATGCGCATGGCCACCAAGGGACTGGAAGGGGCAGTGGATTACATCAACACTCATGGCACCAGCACCCCGGCAGGGGATGTATCGGAACTCAACGCCATTCGGTCTGTGTTCGGCGATGCCGTGCCGCGCATCAACTCCACCAAGTCGCTCAGTGGTCACTCGCTGGGGGCCGCTGGTGTTCAGGAAGCCATTTACAGCTTGCTGATGCTGGAGCATGATTTCATTGCTGCCTCAGCCAACATCGAGAATCTGGACGAAGTCGCGAATGGATTGCCAATCGTGCTGGAGCGGATCGACAACGCAGGTTTGCAGCGCATCATGTCGAACAGCTTTGGTTTCGGTGGCACCAACGCATGTCTAGTGATGGATCGCTTCTCGGAGTAATGCGCAGCAGCCACTACTGAGTTCACGGGTCCGTCTCTATGCCATCTTGTAACGCAATTCTTCGGATCATTGGCCTGACGCTGTTACTGGTTTGCGCCAACAGTGCTCAGGCGCAATTCGGTGGTAGCTCGCTGGATCGCCTGAGCGGCGATGATCGCCCTACCCCTCTGAGCCTCGAGGAGGCCTTCCCCTACTTCGTCAGTGAAGTGGCAGAGGGTGAGTATCGCGTCACCTGGACTCCCGCCCGCGGGCACTATCTGTATCGCCACGCGTTTAACTTCTCATTGCAGCTTAATGAAGACGATGAGCCGGAACCCCTGCCTTTTGCCATTCCTGCCGGATTGCCAAAGTCCGACCAGTTTTTCGGCGACATCGAGGCCTATTATGACGATGTCAGCGCAACCGTAACTCTGCCCGCTACAATCCCCTCGGAAGCGTCAATTATTATTGAATATCAGGGCTGTGCCGATTGGGGCTTCTGCTACCCGCCGCAACGCCAGTCTTTCGCGCTAATCCCCTGATTGCCACATTATTTCCTGGAGAAAATCCGGAAAAAGCACGTGAAACTCACGCTAATTTCTGAGAAAATGCGGCGAAAATTGGCTATCAAGAGTCTATTTGGCTAGCCCTAACAAGCTGTGCGCTGCTTAGCAAGCAACGTCGGCAAAACCAATAACAAGCGCGAACCACAACCATGGCAAGTATTCTGGCCCTGCACGGCCCCAATCTGAATCTGTTAGGTCATCGCGAGCCACATATTTATGGCTCGGATACGCTGGATGACATCAATCAGCGCCTGGCTGCACAGTGTGAAAAGGCCGGGCATCAATTCAACCATTTGCAAAGCAACAGTGAAGGCGAACTGATTGATCGCCTGCATCTCGCTCGCACGGACGGAACGGCTTTCATTCTGGTGAATTTTGGCGGATTCACACATACCAGTGTGGCTCTGCGCGATGCCATGCTTGCCACTGAGTTGCCCTTCATCGAAGTACATCTGTCCAATCTGCATGCCCGCGAATCCTTTCGACACAAGTCCTATTTCGCGGATATCGCTGTGGGCAGCATTGTCGGATTGGGAGCGCAGGGTTATGAGCTCGCTTGTCAGGCCGCGCTAAGCCGAATATAGCCATTCGCCCAACATAGTAATCACATCTGTCATTCCGGGAAGTATCTATGGACATAAGAAAAGTTAAAAAACTGATTGAGCTGCTTGAAGCTTCTGACGTTGCCGAGATCGAAATCAAGGAAGGCGAGGAAGCCGTGCGCATCTCTCGCGCCTCGACGGTTGCACCAGCTCCGGTTGCTGCACCGGTAGCCGTTGCCGCACCTGCGCCCGCCCCGGTTGCCGCTGAAGCTGCGCCTGGCAGCGATGCGGGCAAGTCCGGCACTCCTGCAGTTAAAGGCAAGCTGATTAACTCGCCAATGGTAGGCACGTTCTACCGCGCACCCTCGCCCTCTTCCCCTCCCTTCGTGGAAGTGGGCACCCATGTGAAAGCGGGTGACGTGGTGTGCATCGTCGAAGCCATGAAGATGATGAACCAGATCGAAGCCGACCACTCAGGTGTTGTCGAAGCCATTCTGGTTGAAGACGGCGAACCGGTCGAATTCGATCAGCCGCTGATTTCCATTGTCTGATTCACTACCTAATCTGAGTTAAGCAAATGCTTGAAAAAATTCTGATAGCCAACCGTGGCGAGATTGCTCTTCGAGTGCTCCGCGCCTGTAAGGAACTTGGCATCAAAACCGTTGCGGTTCATTCCACTGCCGACAAGGACTTGATGCATGTCCGCCTGTCTGATGAGTCGGTCTGTATCGGGCCACCCAGCCCAACCGAAAGTTACCTGAATATTCCAGCCATCATCAGCGCGATGGAAGTCACTGATGCCGATGCTGTGCATCCGGGATACGGCTTCCTCTCGGAGAACGCCGATTTCGCTGAGCAGGTCGAGAACAGCGGCTTTATCTTTATTGGCCCACAGGCCGAGACGATTCGCCAGATGGGTGACAAGGTCTCTGCGATCAAGATCATGCGCGAAGCCGGCGTACCCACCGTGCCTGGCTCCAATGGCCCACTCAATGACGACAACAACCGCACCCTGCACCTGGCGCGTGAGATCGGCTACCCGGTCATCATCAAGGCGGCAGCGGGCGGTGGTGGCCGTGGAATGCGCGTGGTGCACAACGAAGCCGCATTGCTAAAAGCCATCTATGTCACGCAAACCGAAGCCAAGTCATTCTTCGGTGACGGCACGGTCTATCTCGAGAAATTTCTGGAAAATCCGCGCCATGTGGAGATCCAGGTGATCGGTGATGGTCAGGGCAATGCCATTCACCTGGGTGACCGTGACTGCTCTCTGCAGCGCCGCCACCAGAAAGTACTGGAAGAAGCCCCTGCTCCCGGTATTCCCGACGAGATTCGCAATGCCGTTGCCGAGACCTGTATTCAGGCCTGCAAGAACATGAAGTATCGCGGTGCCGGTACGCTGGAATTCCTGTATCAGGACGAGAGTTTCTACTTCATCGAAATGAACACTCGCGTTCAGGTAGAGCACCCGGTAACGGAAATGGTGACTGGCGTCGACATCGTCAAGGAACAGCTGCGCATCGCCGGTGGCGAGCCTCTGTCACTGACACAGGAAGATGTGAAGATTTCCGGCCACGCGTTCGAGTGCCGTATCAATGCAGAAGATCCGAACAGTTTTCTCCCCAGTCCGGGATTGGTCAAAATGTTCCATGCCCCCGGAGGTCCAGGTATTCGCGTGGACTCGCATCTGTACAGTGGCTATAAGGTTCCACCCTATTACGATTCGCTGATCGCCAAGCTGATCAGCCACGGCAATAGCCGTGAGCAGGCTTTGATGCGTATGCAAATCGCTCTCGATGAAATGCTCATCGATGGCATCAAGAGCAACACGGCATTGCAGCGCGATCTGGTGCGCGATGCTGAATTCCAGAAAGGGGGTGTCAACATCCACTATCTGGAGCACAAGCTCAACTCCTGACATCGGGCCTGATACCGAAGCCATGTGGCAGCAACTCACAATCCGGGTGCGCTCGGCCGACGCCGAGCCCCTGGAAGAGGAGTTGCTCGCTGCTGGCGCAGTCTCCATAAGCTATCTCGACGCTGAAGACCAACCTGTTTTCCAGGAGGAGCCAGGTAGCACACCTTTATGGGACAACAGCGTCTTGCTCGCACTGTTCGAACAAGACACAATTCTCGATGAGCTGCTGGAGCGCCTGCGCGACAATTCCGCCATCGCCAACGCCGCTACTCTTGCTGTTGAACAGGTCAAGGATCAGGCCTGGGAAAGGAGCTGGATGGAAAGTTTTCAACCCATTCAGTTTGGCAATAATCTCTGGGTGTGCCCCAGTTGGCAGGAACCTCCTGAACCTGCGGCGACGAATATACTGATGGACCCGGGTCTGGCATTCGGCAGCGGCAGCCACAACACCACTGCCCTGTGCCTGCAATGGCTGGAGCAGGCCGAGCTGCAAGGCAAAACAGTCATCGATTACGGCTGTGGCTCAGGCATTCTGGCCATCGGCGCCGCCTTGCTTGGCGCAGAGCGCATCATTGCCGTGGATAACGACCCTCAGGCCGTATTGGCGACCCTGGACAACAGTCAGCGCAACGGTCTCGATCTGAGTCAGTTCCACACCTATCTGCCGGAAGCGCTGCCTGAGAGCCTCTACAAGACGCCCGCCGACATCCTGATTGCCAATATTCTTGCCGCACCGCTTATCGTACTGGCTCCCCATTTCATGAGGCTGCTGTCAGTTAATGGCAAGCTGGTGCTGTCCGGGCTACTGGACACACAGATCGAGGATGTCATGGCGGCGTATTCACAGTGGATAGATTTCTCCGCCCCAACGCTCGATGCCGAATGGGTTCGACTGGATGGAACGCGCAAGGCGTGAACTGTAAGGCGCATTGCCCTACAATCACTCGCAATAAAATCAAACACGCGATAGGCCATGTCGTTTCGCATTACTCAGTGCCCCGCCTGCGAGTCTACTTTTCAAGTTACCGCCCGAATCCTCGACTCGGCTGGAGGAAAAGTCCGTTGCGGCGCGTGCCTGTCTGTCTTCGCTGCCAACGACAACCTGCTTGA